>JBKPNV010000195.1:0-16229 GCA_046732795.1 Acidobacteriota bacterium | reverse complement strand
CCCAGCTGGCGAGTTCGTCCCAAAGATTCAACCACTGCGACAGGCTGCCCACCCAGAGCAGCACCACGATGGCCACGAGTGTCGCGAGTGCCAGCTGCGAGACCCGGTGCTCCGGCATGCAGGCCCACTCGACGAGTTGTGGGAAGGTCAGGAGCAGAAATACCAACCGGTAATCGAAGTTGTTTGCGGCCGCAAACGTGCCCAGGTACACGAGAGCGCCCACGTGCAGAGCGAGCAGAGGAGCGCTAGCGACCCCTGTCTCATCGCCGCGAGGCGGGAGGTAACGTTGAACCCGAATCGCGATCGCCGCCGAAATGGCCGCGAGCGGCACGATGGCGATCACCTGCTTGAGAACTGCTGGGCCGGACCACCGCTCTATCCCGAATTGATGGTAAAGGTGGGCCGGTAGGATGCGCGCACCGTACGAGAATTGCTCGCCCTGCGTGGCGATTGCTGCGACATGTGCGATGTCGCGGAGACTGTAAGCGCAGTAGATGCCAAAGGCCACCGCACACAGCAGCGCGGTGCGAGCCGCACTGCGACTGCCCGAAGCCACGAAGGCCGGCAACGCGAATGCCGGATATATCTTCGCGGTCGCACCAGCCAATATGCAGATCGGGCTCACGACTCGGGCGGGACCCGGGAGTACGCGCCACAGAAGTATCGACACAGTCACGATCGAGAACAGCGCGATGTCCATGTTTGCGCGCTCGACGGCGAGCATGACTGCCGGCGAACACGCTGCGAACGCCAGCACGATGCCAGCACCGGCCGTGACTCGGCCGACGAGAAGGGCGAACGACACGAACATCGCCGCGATCAGGATCGTGGAGAGGATGAACGTGTGCGACTGGTCGAGGCCGAGCACGCCCAGAAGGAGCCAGGGGCGCAAATACATCAGCGGCCGATGCCACGGGTCGCGTGGACTCTCGTACAGGGGATCGTAGCCAAGCCGCTCGCTCTCCCAGGCGGCGGTCACGTTTCGAGCGTCGAAGAATAACGATGGGCCCGGAGGGACGCCGAGATACGGCCAGAGATCGACGTCCCATTCGAGACGCCCCGCCGCGATCACCGCTAAATACGTCGCGACAGCAATGGTCAATATGAGTCGACCATCAACCTCCGGTTTCCAGGTCAGGAGCTGTCGGATGCTTCTCATTGCCGTCGCCGATACACAAAGTAGCGGCCGACGAGACCATCGGGCCGATAAGATTTTCGGAGCGCCGCGGCGACGCGAGGACCATATTGGAAGTCGTTCCACCAGAAATCGACTGCGGGGTCTTCGAGCGACACGACGAGCACAACCAGATCGAAGCGCCGCGCGTCAATCCACGAGATGAGTGGATTCACTTGCTCAGGATGCGCACGTTCCAGTCTGGCGAGCATGAATGCATCCATAACAACTGGTTGGCGACCGAGCGCCGTTTCGATTGATGGGTCCTCAGCCAGCACCTGCTCGCCTGGACGTACCATGGCCGCGACGAGGTCAACAGTACGGTGGGGGACAGCGCCCGCTTTCAGAGCGGCTACTGTCGTTCGCAGATCGAAACCCACGGTGCGCACAAGGTCCAGACCGGCTGCCCAGATCACCGCGACGCTCACCACGACGGTGAGGACCCCGGCGGTTGACCGATCGGAACTGGCGGCAGGAGTTGCCACAAAGCCTGCGGCGAGCGCCGTGAGAACCGCGAGGTCGAGCAACTGATTGAACCCGGTGCCGACATCAGCGAACACGACGAGCAGCAGCAGGATCGAATAGGTCAACGCGACGTGAATAACTGACAGCTGGCGCCAGCTGCGCGCCAGCAGCGCGCCGAGAACGGCCAGTGGGAACAGCACGACGATCCCCGAGGCGTGACCGAGCAGATTGTAAAGAAGCTGGTTCGGGCCTCGTACAATGGAAGCACCGCCCTGAACTCCGGCTAACGAGAATGCGAGCATGTGCCGGGAGAGACCGCCTCCAGTGAGGAACTCTACGGTCCCCAGCACAAAAGCCGCAACGCCTGCAGACGCGGCGGCAAAGCTCACAGCGTGTTGCCACCGGCGCTGCATCACAAGCCAGGTGGTGATCGCAAGAAACGCCCACACTCCAGTGAGCTTGCTTGCCATCGCCAACCCCGCGAATGCTCCGGCGATCAACATCGCGTACCGGCCTCGATTGCCGATGATGAGGGCCAGAGCGCAAACCTGCAGCACGGTGGGGAGGAGGTCTCCGCCAATTGAGGAACTCGCCTGCAGCCCCGTATCCGTCGCAACGACGACCGCCGCCAACGCAGCCGCCATCGGCCATGGGCACAGGGCCCGGCGCAATACGAGAACGACCAGCGCCGTCAAGGTGATCGTGAGAAGCGCCGCCAGCACCTTGCCGCCGATCAACGGATCGCCAGCGGCCGCCGATGCCAAAGCGTTCAGCAGAATCGGCAGCGGCATGTAGCGCGTACCGGCGTAATGCTCGCCGTCGAAAATCGGCGGATACAGGCGACCGATGCGGGCACTCTCGGCCAATGCCGCCCATGTGCCACCGTTGTGGGTGACACGGTAATCATCGGCCACGTGGAGGACCGCTAACGCGATCCAGCCGGACAGAATGCCAGTGGCCGCGATCCAGAGAGGCACGCGCAGCCAGGGACGCTCCAGCGCCAGCGCGTCGCTCTCAGTGCCATTCACCCATTCAGGCTTCGTCTGCCCGGTAGCCAACCTTACGTCCCACGCTTCCCAGACGACCTCGGGGTGTTCACCGTGACGCGGGAAACAGATTCGGGGACCGAGGACCGTGTGACGTCGCCTCGTGCGCTCGCGTACGCGCCCCTCATTTCCAGCATCTTGATGCGCGCCAATTCGGGAATCACCTTGAACAGATACCGGAACTGCTGGACAGTGGTGACGTCGTCCTCGAATGTCAGCTGCACCGGGACCTCGGCGACAGGGATGCCGAGCGCGCGACTGCGGACGAAGATTTCGATATCGAACAGGAACCCGTCTGTGTGCAGCTGCTGAAATATCTGCGCGGCGGCGCCCCGTGAAAATCCTTTCAAGCCGCTCTGGGTATCGCGTGTCGTCAGGCCGAACAGCAGTCGAACGAGTTTATTGAACGCCATGCCGCCGCGGTGACGGCGATAGACGTACTTCACGAGCGCATTATTGACGACGTACACAGACTCCGGTAACCGCCGGTTCCCCACAACGAGCGGATCTCCGGTTTCCAGTTTTTCGAGCACCGACAGCAGGTTGCCCTTCGAATACGCCATGTCCACGTCGGTAAAGATGATGTACTTCCCCGTCGAATTCAGGATGCCGTTTCGAATGGAGTATCCCTTGCCCATGTTCCGCGGATTGCGAAGCACGATGATCGAAGGGACGCTGGTCTCCAACCGGCGCAAAATCGGAAGCGACTCGTCCAGACTTCCATCGTCAACGATCAGCAACTCGTAGGCTCGATGGATGCTGTCGAGGAACGCCACGAGTTCAAGGAGTCTCTTCTCCAGGTGCCGGGCAGCGTTGTAACAACCGACTACCAGCGACAGATGCGTGGTGGCGCGGCGCATCAGCGGTGAGTCGACGTCGCCGGGGAGCAGGTCCTGATTCGACATTGCAATTCCCAGCATCACTGATCAACTGCAACGAGCGAGCACGACGAGAGCGTCCGAGCGCCGGCGCAGCCACTCCATGACGTTGATGGCGGCTACTGCCGGTGCCAGGCAGTACGCCTGAAGCGGGCTGATGTCCCCATCATGCGTCAGGCGGTCGACGATCGTGCGGATCGGCACCTCCGGCAAGTACTGAGAATCGATCATGGTGAAGCCGTGGCGCTGCAACCAGCACTGCAGCGAACGGCGATCGAAGTACACCGTGTGCGGAAATTCATAGTCAGTCTGCCAGAGCCGCCCCATGAACGTGGCGCCAATCCGCGGAGCCACGCGCGCCAGCATGGCCGACAACCGATAATACAGGCCCTCGGTGCTCGGAACCTTGATTACCCAGATGCCGCCGGGAGCCAGAACATCCCGCACCATGCGCGCGAACGCAGCCTGCTCGGCCGTGGGTACATGTTCGAGCACGTCCAGCGTGGCAACGACGTCGGCTGATCCGGATGGTGGCCGCACCTGTTGCAGAGTTCCCCGTTTGACGACGTCTGAGCCGAGTACCTCGCACGCCCTCGCGCACGCGTGCTCGTCAGGCTCGATGCCAGCGACGGCGTAACCTGCCTCTTTCGCACGATGCAGGAGAGACCCGAAGCCGCAGCCCACGTCCAGCACACGGGCGCCGGGACTCTTATACGCGGCGAGGAACGCCAGGATTCTCGCTGATTGCTCGTGTCGAAGCGCGCCAACAGATGTGAGATACGCACGCAGATCAACGTTTGCGTACTGGCCCAACTTCGGTTTGCGGCGGGTCATCTCACTGAGGATCAGGCCGCAAGACCTGCAGGTATGGGTATTCAGGAAGTCAGCGACGCGACGATACGCAAAGGCGCTGCCTCCGCAGGCCGGACAGCACCGTTCCACGTGCGCCTCGGCTCGTGCCGCGTCGGCAGCCAGGGCGCTCATCGTGTCAATCTTGATGGCGGCCTTCCGCCGCGGCCAGGAACTCGCCATGAGCGCTACTCACTCCTGGCTTCTCTAAGAGAAAGTTACCGATTGCCAGCGCGTCCATGCCGCTTCCATAAAAGCAGCGGAGAGCGTCCGTAGGGGTGCACACAATGGGCTCGCCCTTGACGTTGAATGACGTGTTGAGGACCCCGGGCACGCCGGTCCGGCGACGGAAGGCGTCAATCAGAGACCAAAACAGTGGATTGACCTCGCGCTTTACCGTCTGAGGTCGCGTGGTGTTATCCGCGGGATGAAGAGCGCCCGCGATCTCCGACTCCCGTCCAGGGACGACCTCGAAGGCCATCACCATGAAAGGCGCATCGACAGCGTCAACGAGATAGTCAGCTGCGTGCTCGGCGAGAATCGAGAGCGCGAACGGCCGCCATCGTTCGCGGAACTTCACCTTGTCATTGACAATGTCCCTCATCGCCGCCTGCCGGGGATCCGCGACGATCGAACGGCCGCCAAGTGCGCGAGGCCCGGCTTCCATTCGTCCCTGGAACCAGCCGACCACCTTCCCCCCGGCGATGAGCCCGGCGGTCGCGTCTGCGATGTCATCGGTTCGTCTGTACGGGACGCCCGTGCGAAGCAGCACCGCCTCGATGGCCGCATCGTCGTAAGCCGGTCCGTACTGAACGTGCTGCATGTCGAACCGGCAGTCATCTCCGGCTTCCTCGCTCGCGAGCATCGCGGCTCCCAAGGCAACTCCGGCATCGTATGAGAGCGGCTGTACGAAGAATCGATCGGCCAGGCGGGCGCGGTGGAGCAGACCCGTCATCTTGCAGTTGAGCGCGACGCCGCCGGCGACGCACAGGTTCCGGCTTCCGGTCTCACGCAATGCCAGTCGCGCGAGGTGCACTGCGGCTTCCTCGAGCCGCTGCTGAACGGCGAACGCGATGTCGCGGTGACGCTGCGTGATCTCCTCGGTCGGTGCCCGTGGTGGTCCGAGGCGCTCGACCATCTTGTCACCAAAGAAGCGGCCGTAGCTGCGGCGACCATAGAAAATGAAATACGGATCGAGCCGCACGCCGTCTGGAGTGAGCTCGACGAAATCTTCGACAAAGGTGCGCAACGTCGGATCAGGCTGGCCATAGGGTGCCAGCCCCATCATCTTGACCTCGCCTTCATTCGCGTCCCATCCAAGGTACTCGGTTGTCGCCGAGTAGAACCAGCCCAGCGAATGAGGAAGTCCGACGTGACGCACGTCACGAATGGAGCGCCCGTTCCCATGAAATATCGAGACCGTGCGCTCTTCGCCGTGTCCGTCGAACACCAGCACCGCCGCGTCGTTGAGCCCGGAACAGTAGAACGCGGTGGCAGCGTGACACAGGTGATGGTTGTAGAAGTGCAGCGGAGGGATCGGATCACGGACGAACCCTCCGTCACGTAGCGCGAGAATTATCCGCTCATGAAGGTTCCACGGATTCAGGTGCAAGAGCGTATGCAGGCCGGCTATGGCCGCCGAGCCCATCCCGGGGCGCCCGGGTGCCCGCGGAGTCGCTGAGGGCCGTCTCGCCAGCCGACTGCGGACAAACGAACGTGCCATCGACAGTGGCAGGCGAAACCAGTTGGCATTCGCGTCCCACCCGAAAGCCATTGCGTCCACGCTGCCGAGTGAGAGGCCCGCGTCGCCGAGGCACCACGCCATTGCCTGCGCCGGGAATAACCCGCACGCCTGCTTCACTCGCGCAAAGCGCTCTTCTTCGGCGAACGCGACCAGACGTCCGTCGCGCAACAGACACGCAGCGGGATGAACCACGTCCGTCGCGCCGAACACCCCGAGCACATTCATCGTGCTGCCTTGGCCGACGGCGTCAATGTCGCTCGATCGTCGGTGACGGCGCCGTAAGTGCGTAGCAGTTGACCCAGGGCAGGGCTGCAAAGGACTTCCGCTTCACGGTCCCGGTTTTCGGACAGATAGAACGCCCGAAGCTCGGGCCGGTCGTTCCAGAGCGATGCCTCGTCGTGACGGGCACGACCCGGATGGAAAAGTATCTCTACGGTTCCGGTCGTGTGTGAGCGGCACAGGTGGTCCAGCGCCGCACGCACGTGCGCCAGGCTCATCGCCCCTGTGCCAAGCACCCCGATAAACGCCTCGGTCGTTTTCACAGATTGAGACTCGAGAGCTGCTGCGGCGCGATGAGAAAGCAGGCGCAATACGACGTTCTTAGCCACATTCACCATTGCCGGTCGTGGCGATCCCGGCGCGAGTGGCCAGTAGAGCGGTTCCCGCGGCAGACGAAGGGTGTCAATCGGATACTCCTGGCAAAGAGAGAGTAGCTCACCGAAGACGGGAGGGAGGAGATGGTAGTGCACGTGCCCGTCGAGCGACAGCGGCCCTCGATCCGCGAACGACGTCAGGAAGCGCTCGATCTGTCGTTGCATTTCCACTCGAAGCTGCGCGTGTAGCCGCGCCGCGCGTTTACCTGCAAGTCCGCGTGCCCAGAGTGCGATGAACCCTCGACAGAATCGGCCATGGCTGTTGACCAGCAGATCGACCTCTTCCGGAGGCGAGACGGGAGTCCCCTCGAACAAATTCAGATGCAAGCCGACAGCGAGGTTGGGACGGCACCGGAGTGCGGCGACAGCATGTTCCCAGTTGGCGCCGTTGACGACGACGCTGGTCCGGCGGAGCCACCCGCGGTCATGGCAGGCCACAATAGAGTCGGTGATGCCTTCGGACAGACCGCAGTCGTCCGCGTGAACAATCGGAACGAGCTGCGGCGGATCGCCAACGGCAGATGATTGAACCAGCGCTCCGCACCTCCCGCATTATGATAACGAGCCGGCGACGGAATCACGTCCGCGGGCCTCGGCAGGGAATCAGAATGGCTGAGAATGACCGCCGAAGGCGGTGTTGATGCCGCTTGTCTCGGTGGTGGTTCCAAGCCACAACCGCGCCAGGCTCCTCAGGCGCACGCTGCAGTCTATTCTCGCTCAGCACCTGACCGATCTGGAGATCGTAGTGGTCGATGACGGATCGACCGACGAGACCCCGCAGATCGCAAACGGGGCCGACCCTCGCGTCGTAGTGATTCGCAATCAGAAGCCTGGCGGCGTGAGCGCCGCCCGCAATCGCGGAATCGCCGCGGCTCGAGGTGACTGGATTGCCTTTTGCGACGACGACGATCTCTGGTCGCCGGACAAGCTAAGCCGCCAGCTGATGGCTGCCGAGCGGGCTGATGCCGGCTGGGTCTACAGCGGTGACGTAAATATCGACGACAAGCTCCGCGTCCTGAGCGGCGGCCCGCCTAATGACCCGCAGGACGTCATGGCTCTACTCCCTCGCTGGAATCCAATTGCGTCCGGCGGCTCGAACGTTGTGGTGCGCTCGAAAGTTCTGTCGGCCGTCGGTGGCTTCGATCCTACGCTGCGCCGCACCGAGGATTGGGACTTGTGGATTCGCATCGCACGCACGGGCCCACCGGCCTGCGTTCGCGAACCGCTGGTGGCCTATCGATTTCACCCGGGAAACACGGTGATTGATCCCTCGGAAATGGTGAACGAGGCCCGACGGCTGGCCCGTCGATATAGCATCCCGGTAGACGAACGAGCGATGCAGCGTCGGGCCGCCTGGTCGGCGCTTCGCGCCGGGCGGCGTCTGCTGGCGGTTCGGCACTATGCGAGCGCAATCGCGAGCGGCGACGTCCGTTCCATTGGCCGTGCGGTCGTGGCAGTGGTCCATCCTGCCGTCGGGAGCGATCGGCTGTTCCGCTTCGTCGCCAGTGACTCCGCCTGGATCGCCGAGGCCGAACGCTGGCTCGCTGCGTTCTCGACCGACGTGGAGCGAAACGGTCGATGAGTTCTCTGGTGCGTCGCGCGGCCCACACCCTCTTGCGATCGTCCACCGTGAGCGGCGCAGTACGAGCGCTCGCTCGTGTCCGGGGACATCGTCTTGTGCTCGTGTATCACCGGCTCGGACCTTCCCCCCCGCCCGGCTGCGCGGTTGTTCCGTCTATACCCGTGGATGTATTCAGAGTGCAGCTGCAGGCACTCGGCGAGGTCGTCGACTTTGTGACGATCGATGAAGTCCTCGCGTTCGACTCGCGCGCCAGCCACCAGAAACGACCTGCGGTTGCGTTGACGTTCGATGACGATTTGCCGAGTCACGTCGAGCATGCATTGCCCGTATTGCGCGAATTCAGTGTTCCAGCCGCGTTCTTTCTCTCAGGACGGTTTCTCCATGGCCTTGGATCCTATTGGTTCCAGCAACTCGAGGCGCTGTTCGTCGCCCACGGTACGCGACGAACTGCGGCGCTGCTGCATGTGCCCGAGGCCAATGCTGGAAGCCTGGCGCAGACCTGCGAGCGAAATGCAGACCTGCGGCGCCGCGTGAGTGAGCTGGCCGCCGGCATCTCCACTCCCCCTGTCCTCGGAGGTGACGCAATTGCGGCGTTCGCCGCAGGCGGCATGACCGTTGGCTTTCATACCGTTGAGCACGACGTCTTGCCTGACCTCGATGATCGTTCCCTGGAGACTGCCGTCGCGCGCGGCCGTGAGGAACTCGCTGCCGCCGCGGGTGCAGCAGTCCGCTACTTCGCCTACCCTCATGGCCAAGCGGACAGCCGATCGGCGCTGGCCGTCCGCCGCGCTGGATTCACTGCCGCCTTCACCGGCAGGCCGCAGCCGGTGCGAGAGGGCGACGACGTGCACCGTCTCGGGCGTTGGGAACCGGGGCCGCTCGGAGTGGACGATCTGCTTGTCACTTTGTCCGTTCGTCTTCACCGCGCCAGCCTTCCATCGCCGCTTCGGTCACGATAATGGATGTAAGCGTGGTGATCCCGACTCGCGATCGCCCCGGACTCCTGGCGCACACACTCAAGACCGTGCTATGGCAGGAGGATGTCGACGCCGAGGTGCTCGTGGTAGACGACGGTACTGGATCGGGCACGGCCGCCGTGCTTGAACAACTGGGGGACAGCCGTGTCCACTTGCTGCGCAACAGCGGGCCGCCGGGAGCGAGCCGTGCCCGCAACGTCGGCATCGCGGCGGCGAAGGGTCACTGGATTGCATTCCTCGACGACGACGATCTGTGGGCACCGGGCAAGCTCAGAGCCCAACTCGCCGTTGCGGAACAAGCCGGCGCTGCGTGGGTCTACGCCGGCGATGTGACGGTCGATGAGGGTCTGCGTGTGCGCGGCGGTGTGCCACCGCCAGCGCCGGAACAGGTTGTCGCGGATCTCCACCGCTACAACGCGGTGCCCGCGGGCGCGTCCAACGTCGTGGTGCGTCGCGACGTGCTCGATGCCGTCGGTGGCTTCGACGCCGGGCTGCGCACCAGCGAGGACTGGGACCTTTGGCTGCGTCTGGCCGCTACGAGCATCCCGGCCGCCGTGCCGCGCCCACTCGTGGCCTTGCGGACTCACGGTGGCATGGCTTCCCGGGCCGTCGACCAGATGCTGGCTGATGTCGAGATCATCGCCCAGCGGCACGGCATTGCGGTCGATCGTGCGCGGCATGAACGTTGGGCAGCATGGATGTGTCTCGAGGACGGACGGCGCGCAGTCGCGCTGCATCACTATGCGCGTGCCGTGATGGCCGGGGACTTCATTTCCGTCGCTCGCGCAGCCGTGGCGCTGATCGATCCTCGAGTCACTCGTCGTCGTTGGCCATCCCATGATGACAAGTGGGTCGTGGAGGCACAAACGTGGTTGAACGCGTTGCACCCTCCCTCCTGTCGCAGCAATCAGAGTGAGCACGTACAGTGACAATCGGATGATGAGGGATTCGGCGAATCCGCTGCCTGTGGGAAACGTCGGTCCCGAGCCAGCCGAATTCTCCGGTCGCATCATTTTGGGTATTGCAGCGGTCGCGTTCGTCGCGATCGCGATCCCGGTCGTGTGGCGCGGCGCTCCGCTTGCCGACGACTTCAACAACTGCGTCGCGCCCACCGAGCTGGGGCTCAGTGGATTCGTGGCGGCATCGTGGCAGCAGTTGGGCGCGATCAGGCCGGCGCGCATTGTGGAGATCCTGCTCACCGCGAGCGTCTGTGGTTCGCTCCCGTTTGGTGTGGCGATCGTGGTGCCAATGCTGCTAACGCTTTCAGTGGCCCTGCTCGTGCGCGGGACCTTGCGCGACGTCGGCACTCCCAAGTCATGGGCAGACGTTGGAGGCGCCCTTTGGCTTCTGCAGCCTCTTGGAACGGAAGCGGGACTATGGCCCGCGGCTCTCCACGTGCCTCTCGGCCTTGCACTCGCGCTCGTGGCGGTGCGCTTGTACCGGCGCGGGCGGCTTGGGTGGGCCGCTGTCGCAAACCTCGGTGCAGCAATGTCTGTTGAACAGACGATCTTCCCCTTGACTCTCGCTGCATGGCTGGTCGCCCCGCCAGGCAAGCGCCGACGCGCGGTTATCGCGAGTGGCGCGGTCATTGCCGCTGTCGTTGCCAGCGTTCTGCTGTGGCCCGGTGCGAACCCGCGGCTCCGCGTCAGTCTGCTCGAACGGATTGCCGGACTCACGGCCGATCCCTCTTTCTATGTCGGGTTTCCCGCCGTGGGTCTCGGCTTGCACTCCATCCCGCTCGCGATTTGGTGGGCGCTGCCCTGGAGCCTGCTCGTTCTAACCGCTGGAGCCGTCGTCGGCTGGTGGATGGGACCCTATTTGACGACGGCAAGCCGGCCGCTTGGTCGTCGTGAGATGTTCACCAGTTTTGTCTGGGTCGTTGCAATCATCGTGCTCTCGAATATCGTCGTCGTCTTCGCCGTGCCTCAGCAAGGCTCGCCGCGCGTATTCGCGCCAACGTGGCTTGTGCTGGCTATCGCCGCCGGTGCGGGTGGTGCCTCTGTTCGATGGCGCAGTCCTCGACTGATTGGAATGATTGGCGGACTCTTCGCGGCGGGCGCCGTGTTGTCACTCATACTCAGCGTATCAGTTCGCCTTCGCAGCGCAGATTTCACCGCTCGGGCGGCCGGTGTGATAGCGGCCCGGGTTCCAGATGGCGGCCGCGTCGCACTTTGTCACGTCCGCCGGACGGTGGTCGAGCCCGCTCCGCGTGGCGCATTTGCAGTGCATGAATTCATCTACGACTGGGCCGCCGAGCGCGTTCTTCAGTACTACACCGGACACCATGCCACGTTTTATCTATCCGGTGAGTTGTGGGATCGGCCCTGCCCACCAGTTCGCGACGTCGACGCAGTGATCGACTTCGATGAATTGTTGGCCGGAGCCCACCCGTGACAACCGGCCCCCGCCCGATTGCCACGGACGTGACCGTGATCGTGCCGACAATGGGTGGGCCCGTATTGCGAGGGTGCCTTGAATCGATTGTCAACGGAACCGTGTGGCCAGCGCGACTCGTGGTGATCGATCAAAGCGGCGGTCGTGCAACCGGCGATTGGGCCGCCGAAATGAGCAAGCAGGGAATGAGCGTATTGCTCGTGGCAGCCAACCCCGCTGGCATCTCGGCGGCGACCAACCGGGGGTTGCAGCACGTGGGCACGCGCTACGCTGCCGTCACACATGACGACTGCAGGGTGCGGTTCGACTGGCTGGAACGGCTGGCCACCCGTGTCGCCGAGATCGGCGACGCGATTCTGACTGGCCGCGTTGAACCTGAGGGCGAAGGCATCGTTCTCACGGTGAAAACCGCCGACCAGCCGGCGATCTACACGTCGCCGTTGTTAGATGGTGATGTGCTGTTCCCACCCAACATGGCATTCGCTGTACGCTTACTGGATCGGATTGGGTGGCTCGATGAGCACCCCTCGCTGGCAACGGCAGGCGAGGATAACGAGTGGGCGCACCGCGCGTTACGTGCCGATGTAAAGATTGTCTATGACCCAACCGTGGTCGTGAACCACCTGGCGCGCCATCGGCCGGAGGATTTGCCCGTGCTCTACCGGCGTTACGCACGTGGTCAGGGCGCGTTTTACGGCACGTGGCTCAGGCGAGGAGATAGCTTCATCGCGCGTCGTGCTGCGCGCGATCTCGTCCGTGCCCCATGGCTTCTTGTGCGCGGTGTGGTCACCCGGAACGCCGCGCTCATCTCGATGGGGCGCGGCGAAATCGCCGGGCTGCTTCCAGGCATCGTCGCAGGGCTGCGAAACCCTGGCGTTCGGTGGCAGCGCGCGCGCGATAACTCAACCTGAAGGCTCGTGGCGAGACCATGAACGTATCCGTGGTGGTGCCGACGCGCAATCGCCGCCCTCTGCTGAGCATGACGCTGCGCAGCGTGTTACGCCAGCAGCAGGTCGAGGTCGAGGTCATTGTCATCGACGAGGCGTCGACCGACGACACGGCTGCGATGCTCGCCACACTCGATGATGCGAGAGTTCGCGTCATCCATCACGAGCGTCCTCGCGGTGTCAGCGCTGCCCGTAATCGCGGCGCCGCCGAGGCTCATGGCGAGTGGCTCGCCTTCGTCGACGATGACGATCTGTGGGCTCCCGACAAGCTCGCGCGCCAGATACACGCGGCTCAGACCGCCGGTCGTGACTGGGCTTACGCCGGGTCAGTGAATATCACCGACCGCGGCCAGGTGATTTATGGCCGTCCGCCGCTCTCTCCTGAGGAGATGGTCGCGGCGCTGCCTCGATACAACGCGATCCCCGGTGGAGGCTCCAATGTCTTGCTGCGACGGACGACATGGACGCGGGTCGGCACGTTCGACACACGACTGCGTAATACCGAGGATTGGGAAATGTGGATCCGTCTCGCAAAGCACGGCCCCCCAGCGTGGGTGTGCAGTCCGCTCGTCGGTTACCGGGTTCACAGCTCGAATTCGTCGCTCGACATCGCGGAGATTGTCCGTGGGACAAAGTTGATCGAGAGACTGCATCACACGACGGCTGACTGGGGTAGATTGCATCGATGGCTGGCTGAGTCGTGCCTGCGAAGTGGCCAGCGTCGCGATGCGCTCCGGCAGTTCGTCATGGCGGCCGTCCGCGGACAGCTACGCGGAGTGTCCTCGGACTTACGTGATATTCTCCGCCGACGTGTCGCGCGCCGCGGCCGCGGCGGAACGGAGAGCACGTTTTCAGGCGATCCTTGGATTGCGACTGCCGCAGCATGGCTGCAGCTGGTTGAAGGCTGTGACCCGTCGCCAAGCGAGCAGCCGCCGGCGCCGGTGACGGTTTCGGGAGAAACCTCGCGCAGTTGAGGCTGGTCCTCCCGACGCCATATCAGCGGTCGTTATGCAGAGAGCAGATCCGATATTCATCCACGGTGTGCTTCCACGCAGCGGGACGAACTTCCTGTGGGACCTCCTGCTGCTGCATCCCGATTGCGTACGCGCACAGGAACCGGTGAATGAAGATCTATTTCTCGACGGCTCCGATCACCTGGTTCGGTTTGTCGACGCCGTGCGCGCCTCCTGGGATCCGAGGTGGGGAACGTTCGCCGCGGACCTGCCGGACAGGCTCTACGGGAGCATCGGAGACGGGCTCATCTCTTTTCTGTGGACGGATCGTCAGCGCCGGCTCGTGACGAAGTCACCGAGCGTTGTGCACCTCGAGCGATTCTTCACATTCTTCCCGTGCGCCAGATTGCTCATCCTGGTGCGAGACGGCCGTTCGGTGGTGCAGTCGGCAGTGGATACATTTGGCTGGGACTTCGACCGTGCCTGCCGTGCCTGGTCGGAAGCTGTACACACGATTCATCGTTTTCAGCGGGCGGAATCGGCGCGGGCGGACCGCTGGCGCGTTGTGCGGTACGAGGATCTGGTGGACGACGCGGAACGGCAGTTGCGAGCTATCTTCGAGTTTCTCGCGCTCGATCCCACGCGCTACGATTTCGAGGCTGCGCGCAACCTCCCAGTTCGGGGCTCTTCGTCGTTCGGTCGTGACCGCGGCAAAGTGCATTGGAATGCCGTCGCAAAGGACGTGTCGTTCGCGCCGAAGGAACGGTGGCGTTCCTGGCACACCGGCCAATTCGAGCGATTCGACTGGCTCGCCGGTGAACAACTCGTCGCCGCCGGTTATGCCGCCTCACGGCGCCGGTTCAGCATCGCGGGCTCGATCAAGCACACGCTCTACGACTGGCGGTGGCGTGCGGCGAAAACGGTACGCCGCGTCCTCTATTCCACGAGAGTGCGTCTGGCGCTGCGCAGCCGGATCGCAGGCACTCTGAAGAGTCTGCGTATCGGACCGGCGGCTCGATGAGCAGCACGTCATCAGCTACGCCCTGTTTAACAGTATCGAGAGTGGGATGCGCGATCATCCGTTGACGGTGTACACGCCCGAATCGCCCTTGCGGCAGCCCACGAAGTTCGTCCGCGACATGATCGCCGACCTGTTGGCCTCGCGCGAGCTTGCGTGGCGGCTGTTCATCCGGGATCTCAGCGCGCAGTACCGTAACAGTGTTCTCGGGTATGTGTGGGTGTTCTTGCCGCCGCTGGTCGCAAGTTTGCCGTTCGTCTATCTGAATTCGACCGGCGTGGTCAGAATCAGCGATACGCCCATTCCGTACGCCGCCTATGCCGTGGTGGGCACGATCATCTGGCAGACGTTCGTCGACGCGCTCAACAGCCCGCTGCGGACAGTCAACGCCGCGCGTTCCATGCTGACCCGGATCAATTTTCCGCGAGAGGCGATCCTGCTTTCGGGGTTGATGCAGGTTGGATTCACGTTTCTGGTCCGCCTCGTGCTGCTGCTTGCAGTCTTTGGCGCATTCGCACTCGAACCGGCCGCGACGGCGCCGCTGTTCTTCGTCGGCATGCTGAGCGTAGTAGGGACGGGATTCATGATCGGCCTGATATTGACTCCGGTCGGCATGCTCTACAGCGACGTGTCCCAGAGTCTGCCGATAGCCAGCACCTTCCTCATGCTGCTCACGCCGGTGCTCTATCCCGTACCAGCCTCCGGCTTCGGCGCCATCGTTTCCGAACTCAATCCGCTGACACCTCTGGTCACGACGACTCGTGACTGGCTCACGACTGGTCATGCCGCTCATCTCGGAGGGTTCATTCTCGTGAGTGCGGTGACCGTCACCCTCCTGATGTTCGGCTGGGTCGCCTATCGTCTGGCGCTACCCCATCTCATCGCCCGTCTCGGCAACTGAGGACCGTGAGCGCCGACATCATCGTTCGAGTGGAAGGCGTCTCGAAGAAATTCTGTCGCGACCTGAAACGATCACTTTGGTACGGTTTGAAGGACACTGCGGCGGATCTCCTCGGCGGCCACAGCTCCAACGGGCTGCGTCCCGACGAATTCTGGGCGCTCGACGGTGTATCGGTGGAACTCGCGCGTGGTGAGTGCCTCGGCCTCATCGGCCGGAACGGCGCAGGAAAAACTACCCTGTTGAAAATGCTCAATGGGCTCATCAAGCCCGATAAGGGGCGAATTGAACTTGCCGGCCGGGTGGGGGCGCTGATCTCGCTCGGCGCCGGATTCAACCCAATCCTTACCGGTCGCGAGAACATCTACGTCAACGGTTCAGTCCTGGGACTGACGAAGAAGGAGATCGACAGCAAGCTTGCCGAAATCGTGGCGTTCGCGGAAATCGGCGATTTCATCGACACACCCGTGCAGAGCTATAGCACCGGCATGCAGGTGCGGCTCGGCTTCGCGGTGGCGACCGCCATGCAGCCCGACGTCCTGCTACTCGATGAAGTGTTGGCAGTCGGTGATGTTGCCTTCCGCGCCAAGTGTTATGAACGACTCGCCCGAATGCGCGACAGAGCGGCGTTCATTCTGGTCAGCCATGACA
>JBKPNV010000194.1:0-5704 GCA_046732795.1 Acidobacteriota bacterium | reverse complement strand
TGGTTGGCAAGTAAGGGCGACGTACGCCTGATACAATTTCGGCTCTCGTGAAGCTCTCGGACATCGGCCCAGGGCTCCTGCTTGCGGCCACGGGCATTGGTGTCGGCGACATGGTCTCGTCGACGATTGCCGGCGCTGAGTACGGCCTCACTCTCGTCTGGGCACTCGCGGCTGGCGTCGTCCTGAAGTTCGCGATTACGGAAGGTGCCGCTCGCTGGCAGCTCGGTACGGGGACGACGCTCATTGAAGGATGGCGGGATCATCTCCCGCGCGCCGTCGTTCTCGGCTTTTTCGTGTACTTCGTCGTGTGGAGTTACTTCGTGTCGAGCGCGCTGGTTACGGCAAGCGCGCTGGTCCCCACTGCCATCATTCCCTCCGTGCCGCTGCCGGTGTGGGGCGTCATTCACGCGATCGCCGCGTTCACGATGGTGTGGTTCGGCCGCTACGAGCGCTTCCTGGCCGTCGTGAAATGGTTCATCGGCCTGAAGTTCGGCGCCATCATCGCCTCGGCGTTGCTGATCGTATTGTGGTCCGGGGCCGACTGGTCAGGTGCGGGAGCGCGATCGGCGTTCTCGACGGCGTATACGTTGTCCTTGATCGGTGGCGTCGGTGGCACCGTGACGCTGCTGTCGTACGGATACTGGATGCGCGAAGCGGGCTGGGCGGGAGCGGGTCGCATGGCCTCGGCACGCAACGATCTCACGTTGTCGTTCTCGCTCGTGTTCATCTTCTGCATTTCGATGATCTTCCTGTCGACGCAAATCGATTGGACCGGACAGATCCTGGACGAGGGTCCGAGGCTGTGTCTGCTGCTGGCCGATCGGATTGGTAAGGAAATCGGACCTATCGGCCGCGCGGTGTTCCTGCTCGGCTTCTGGGGCGCCGCGTTTTCATCCGTTCTCGGCGTGTACCACGGCGTTCCATTCCTGTTCGACGACATGCTTCACCTGTGGCGGCGGACACCGGTGGGCGGCCAGCGAGGGAAGCCGTATCGATCGTGGGCCGCCTATCTGGCGCTCGCCGCGATGTCCTCGCTGGTGATCCGCCGGCCTGTGTGGCTCGTGTTCGCGTATACCGTCGTGGGATCGCTCTTTTTCCCGTTCGTCATCTCGACGCTGCTCTGGCTGAACAACTCGCGGCACGCGCGCGGCACACGGAACGGAGTGCCGGTAAACGTCGTACTGGGCGCCGCGTTGGCCCTCTACCTCTTCCTGGCGGTTGAAGCGTGCTGAAATGGGGTCGGGAGTCATTTGATCAGGACAGTCAGGCGCGGTACGTTCGTAGTGTCCACTTCAAATGACTCCCGACCCCATTAAGCTCTCGGTTCTCGATCTCGTGCCCGTCCGCAGCGGCGCGACCGCACGAGACGCGATGCAGGAATCGGTCGACCTGGCGCGCCTCGCCGAGCGACTGGAATTCGTCCGCTACTGGTTCGCCGAGCACCACGGCATGGCCAGCATCGCGAGCTCCGTCCCGGAAATTCTGATCGAGCACGTCGCGTCGGCGACGACGCGCATCCGAGTGGGATCGGGCGGCATCATGTTGCCGAATCATCCGCCGTTGCGAGTGGCGGAGGCGTTCCACACACTCGAGACGCTGCATCCCAACCGCATCGATCTGGGGCTGGGGCGCGCGCCCGGCACCGACCCCGCAACCTCTCGCGCGCTCAGGCCATTCGATGGCGAGTTGTTTCCCGATCAGGTCAAAGAGATGCTCGCGCTGTCGCGGCGGGAGTTTCCGCCGGATCATCCCTTCGCATCCGTACGTGTCGTTCCCGATGGCGTGACGCTGCCGCCGATCTGGGTGCTCGCCTCGAGCGGCGCCACTGCCGCCTTCGCCGGATCGATGGGCATGGGTTACGGCTTCGCGCGCCACTTCAGCCCGACGCCACCGGGGCCTGCCATTCGGGCGTACCGTGAACACTTCCAGCCGTCGCTGCAGTTTCCGGCGCCGCATGTGGTCCTCGGCGTCTCGATCATCTGTGCGCCGACCTCGGAGGAGGCGGAGTATCTCGCGTCATCCTCCGATCTCGGGTGGGTTCGTCTTCATCGGCGTGAGTTTCTGCCGTTGCCGAGTCCGGAGGAGGCGAGCCGTTACACGTATTCGCCGCAGGAGCGGGTTGTCGTCGACATGAACCGGGCGCGCCATTTCATCGGGACGCCCGAGAAGGTCGGCAACATGATTCGCAACATCGCGGCCGATTTCCAGGTCGACGAAGTGATGATCACGTCGACCGTTTACGGCCGGATGGAGCGTTTTCGCGGGTACGAGCTGATCGCGCAGGAACTTGGATCGCCGCCGGCCGGTGTCAGGCAGTGAATCGTGAACGACCGGAACAGCGAAGGGGAAACTGCTCCTGCCAGGGCGGGGCCGAGTGCAGACAATTCTCTGGAATTCCAACCGCTTGGGTCCCTTTTGCTCGCGGGAGAATGCCGATACTCCAATAAAATCGAGTCCTTCCGGCGGCAAGGATCTTGAGTGAGGACGTGGCGTGCTGAAAGTTGAGCTGCACGCCCACACCGTCGATGACCCGAAGGACGACATCCCGCATTCGACGCCTGAACTCATCGACCGCGCCGCCCAACTGGGTTACCAGGCGGTGGCGATCACCTTGCACGATCGGCAGCTCGATGTGCGGCCTTTCGTCTCGTACGCGTCGGAGCGCGGCGTCACGCTCATTCCAGGCATCGAGCGGACGATCGAAGGCCGGCATGTGCTGCTGCTGAACTTCAGCGCCGCGACCGAGTCGGTACATAGCTTCGACGATGTGGCGCGGCTCAAGTCACGGGAACGAGGCATCGTCGTGGCGCCGCACCCGTTTTACCCGATCCCGCCCGCGCTTCGCTCGAAGATGGAGCGCTATGCGCATCTGTTCGACGCCGTCGAGTACAACGCGATGTTCACGTCGCTGGTGAACTTCAATCGGCCAGCGGCGCGATGGGCGCAGGCGCATATCAAGCCGCTGGTCGGAAACGGCGACATCCATCGGCTGCGTCAGCTCGGCACGACCTACTCGCTGGTGGATGCGGAACGGGATCCCGACGCCATTTGCGAAGCGATCCGCGACTTCCGCGTAGACGTGCACGCGCAGCCGCTGTCGATGGCGACTGCCGCGACGATCATGGGCCAGCTCGTGGCCGGAGAACTCGCGAACGGTCGGCTGCGGCAGGCTTTGGCTGACCATTCCTGACCGAAGGCACCGGGCAGCTACAATACTGCGTGGGACTCGCTTGTGCCTTGGTTTGACGCAGGCCCCAGCGCAAGCGAGCTGCGGGGTAATCCGTGCTCGTCACTGCCGAACTGACACAGCTTCTTCATAACGTGTTGACCAGCCGCGTCTACGACGTGGCACGCGAGACGCCACTCGACGCGGCGCCGCGATTGTCCGAGCGGCTCGCCAACGAGGTGCTGCTGAAACGCGAGGACTTGCAGCCGGTCTTCAGCTTCAAGCTGCGTGGCGCCTACAACAAGATCGCGCATCTGTCGGATCGGGAGCGCGCGCGCGGCATCATCGCGGCCAGCGCCGGCAATCACGCGCAGGGTGTCGCGTACTCGGCGCAGAAGCTTCAGCTGCGCGCCATCATCGTCATGCCCCAGACGACGCCGCGAATCAAGGTGGATGCGGTGAAATCGATGGGCGCGGAAGTGGTGTTGGCCGGCGACAGCTATGCCGAAGCCAAGGCACACTGCGACACACTGGTCGAACAGACAGGGATGACGTTCATTCACCCGTTCGATGATCCGCTGGTGATCGCGGGACAGGGAACGATCGGCGCGGAGATCCTGCGTCACAGCCAGGATCGATTGTCGGCCGTGTTCGTGCCGGTGGGCGGCGGCGGTCTGATCTCGGGTATCGCCGGGTACATCAAGGCACTGCGACCGGATGTGAAAATCATCGGCGTCGAGCCGTTCGAGGCCGACGCCATGTATCGCTCGATGGCTGTTGGCCGTCGGGTGCAACTGGATCACGTCGGCATCTTTGCCGACGGTGTCGCGGTGCGCGAAGTGGGGGAGCGCACGTTCGCCATCGTCCAGCAGGCGGTGGACGAAATTCTGCGCGTGACGAACGATGAGATCTGCGGCGCGATCAAGGATGTCTTCGACGATACGCGCACCGTCATGGAGCCTGCCGGTGCGCTCGCGGTTGCCGGGATGAAGACCTGGATCGAACGCGAGGGCGCGCGCAACCAGTCACTCGTCGCGCTGCTGAGCGGGGCGAACATCAACTTCGATCGGCTGCGCTTTGTCGCCGAACGAGCGGAGGTTGGCGAAGCGCGCGAGGCGCTGATCGCGATCACGCTCCCTGAGCGGCCGGGCTCGTTTCAGAAGTTCTGCGCGGTGATCGGCCGCCGGACGGTGACCGAGTTCAACTATCGCTTGAGCGGACGTCAGCAGGCGCATATCTTCGTCGGCTTCGCGACGCACTCACGGCAGGATGGCGCCGCGCTGGCGGCGCAGCTTGCCGAAGCGGGTTACGAGACCGTCGACCTCACCGATAACGAACTGGCGAAACTCCACGTGCGGCACATGGTCGGCGGACATGCGCCCGAGGCGCGCGACGAGCGGCTCTGCCGGTTTGAATTCCCGGAGCGTCCCGGCGCGTTGGGACAGTTTCTCGAGAAGCTGGGTGGCCGGTGGAACATCAGCCTGTTCCACTATCGCAATCACGGCGCGGACTTCGGCCGTGTGCTCGCCGGATTCGAAGTCAGCGACGCCGACATGCCGGCGTTTCGAACGTTCCTCGAGGAGCTCGCTTATCCCTGCACGCCGGAGTACGACAACCCGGCGTATAGATTCTTCTTGGGATAAGTGAGGGCTGGCCCTGCTGTGTAGACCCGCTGAAAAGGCATTTTGCCGGGTCCGACACTTAGCCACGAAGCCCACGAAGATCGAAGCCACGACGTTCACGAAGATCACACAAAGCAAAAACGAATTGTCACATTTGCTTCGTACCCCTCGGGGCGCATCGTGGCTAACCTTCGTGGCGTTCATGCCCTCGTAGCTGAAAGCTTCGGGGTCTTCTACCCTTCGTGGCTGAATACGCCAAATAAAAGACCTCCCAATTCCCAACCTTCAATTCCCGACATTGGCGAGGACGTGCGAGTTGAAGATGGGAATTGTTCTCAGATCGCCGAGCGCCGTGATGCGATCCAGCTCACGGTCGCTGCAAATGCGATTGATGCGAAGACGATGAGATAAAGAACGATTTGGCCTGGAACGGCTGACCGTGCAGCATGTCCATGATGAGCGGGAAGGCCGCAGCGAGGCTGCAGGCGACGAGGGTCGACGGGAGTGGCGAGCGCTTCGCGAGCGCGAAAGATGCGCGACTTCACAGCCGCAACACTGGGTGGCTGCGATTTCTGAGTACGACATGTCGCGAACGACGTAGAGCAGCAACGCCCGCCGATCGCCGTGCGCGACGTGGCGGAGGCGACTGCGGATCTGATGCAGAGCCGCAGCGCGCTCGACGCGCACGTCCGCCATCGGCGCGCCGTCTTCCACGCGCTCGTCGAGCGCCACGTGCGGCCGCGCCAGCGTACGTGGTCGCGAAACAGGTTGCGTGTAATGGTCAGGAGGTAGGCGCGAACGGTTTCCTGGCGGATGCGCTCGCGAGCCGTCCACGCCCGCACGAACGTGTCCGCGGCGAGGTCCTCGGCGCGAGCGACGTCTCCGGTCAGGAACAACGCAAATCGGTAGACGTCCG
>JBKPNV010000193.1:0-4308 GCA_046732795.1 Acidobacteriota bacterium | reverse complement strand
GAGATCGAGCGACGTATCCAGCGCGCAGAACTTCAAGCGGAGACGGTCCCGGACGTGCCAGACGCTCCCGTGGGCGTGCCCGAGTCGTTCGAAGAGCATGTGAAGCTGCTCTTCGACCTGTTGTTCGTCGCGTATCAGGTCGCGGGCGGGGTGCCCGCCGGCAGGTCGCGGCCCCGTTCGCGAGAGCACGGCGGGGTTGCTCAAACAGTTGATGAAGGTTCCGTAATCGGGGCATTGCCGCCCCCCCGGCCGCCGCCGAGGAGTCGATGAAGGTTTCGAAATGGTTCGCTGGCTGTGCGTGCTCCTGGTTTCCCTGCTCGTATCCTCCTGCGGCAGTTCCTCTCCATCAGGGCCATCGGCTACTTCTCGTGTCTCCGGCGCGTGGATCGGCCATTCCACGCTGACCTCGGTCGGCGGTGGCGAGTGCGTAGGGACCACGCTCGCAACCGCAATCGGTAGCCGCGATATTTTCTCGGCCAGGATTCAGCAGAACGAGAGTGAGCTCGCGGCGTCGCTGACGTACCAGGGCAATCGAACGAGCTGCGTTTATCGAGGAAGCACGAGCAACGAAGCCATCAATCTCACCTTGGCATCGTGCCCGGAAGGGCGTGTCGAAACATTTGTGTGCTCGACGGGCGTGGTCCGGCAACTCGAGGTCGTCAACTCACGAGTGACGGCGCAAAACGCCGGAGGAACTGGTAACGGCACCGACACGATGACGTTGAACGTGTTTGCGCCCGGCACCACCATCCCAGTTGGCGTTCTGACCGTCTCGTCGCAGTTCATCTGGAACGTGCTCGGTATCCCGCACAACGACTTCCATATCTTCGACGGCTCAATCCTGCCTGGTTACGTCGACGGGACTGTGATCATTCCGGAAGAGCCGAATCCATTCTGTGCGAAGTGTGGCTGGTTTTGAGCCACGAAGATCACGAAGAACACGACGGTTACTTCGGCGCGTTCTATTGTCGTCGTAGAGCGCGGGTTCAGCGTGCGCGGTCATTGCGACGCGGGCGCTGAAGCCCCCCTCTACGTTGCTCCGTTACTGAAGACCCGCCGCTGCGTTGGAGAGCTGCACGCCGCCACAGAAATTCCTCTAATTCGCTCGCAGAAACCAGCGGTCGAGGACGATGTGTCGTGTGAAAGTGCGGGAGCCGAGCAGGACGCGGCCGAGTGCAGCCAGGAGCGCACGCACTGGCGCTGGATTCTCGCTGGCAGCCGGGTGCATACGCTGCAACGCTTCGGCGTATCGCTCGAGATCCTGGATCTCGGGCCGTCTGCCAGCCGCGATCAGTGTTTCCGCTGCCAATCGTCCTGACTCGATCGCCGGACGAATGCCTTCACCGCTCTCGGGGTAAGCGAGCCCTGCCGCGTCTCCGATGAGCAGCACGCCCGGCCCGGTCACCGGACGCGGTCCCAGTCCAGAACCGAGGTACGCGTGCCCGCGCCAGCGTGCGTCGGAGATACCCGTGATGATCCGTTGCCGCTCCAGGAACGCGATGAAGCCTCTGACATGGTTTCCAAATCCCAGGTTCCCCCGGCGACCGATCCCAACGTTCATGTAGTCCCCCTTGCGGACACACCATGCGTAGCCCTGGAGGTCGCGGCAGAAAAACAGCTCTGGGGTCGTGCCCGACACCTGTGTGCCGCCGCTGCCGATCGGGAACTCGGCTTCTTTCGCGACGATCGGACGATCGCTCTCGCCATCCCCGCGGAGGTGACGGGCAACGGGGCAGAAGTGCCCGCCTGCGCCGATGACGACGGGCGCCTCAACCGTCTCGTTCACGATCCATCGATCTCGATCGCGGCGAAACGTGCGGACAAACGTGTCCTCGAGACGGCGCACGCCGGCGCGTTGCAGCAGGAAGTCGTCGAACTCGCATCGCCGGATTGCATAACTGACGATTCGCTCGTAGCGCGTCTCGACGGCACGTCCTCCCATCACGCTGGTGCGGAACGCGGTGATCTCCTGAAAGGTGCGCCCCGTCGATTGATACTCCGCGGGAGTCAGGTCGAGCAGCGGAAAGACGTCGGGAGTCAACCAGCCCGCGCACACCTTGTCGCGTGGGAACCTGGCGCGATCGGCGACGACGACGTCCCAACCTGCGAGACGAAGCAGGCGAGCCGCGGTGGAACCTCCCGGACCTCCTCCCACGATTAGCGCGTCGCATCGAATCACGTTGACTCACCCTTCACTGCCAACTCCCGATCCCCAACATCCAGTCCGAAGGTTCGATTTGGGAAGGCGGTTTGGGAGTTAGCCTGTCGCGACGTGGGAGTTGACTTCAGATTCCCGAGTACCAGGAGTAGCCTTCTGCGACACCGACAGCGCCGGTGCCGTCCTCGACGTTGTCGAGTCTGTCAGTGACGGTCATCGTCTTCAGGAACTTGAGGCTCTTGTAACCGAGCTGACGTTCGACGCGCAGCCGGATGGGCGCACCATGAGGCACCGGCAACTCGCGACCGTTCATGCCGTACGTCAGAATCGTTTGCGGGTGGAGGGCGTCGGACATATCGAGACTGTCCCACCAGCCATCGACCGTGTGGAACACGATGTAGCGCGCCTCGGGCTTGATGCCGACGGCTTCGATCACTCGGCTCAGTTGGACGCCCGTCCACTCGGCGATGGCTGACCATCCTTCCTCGCACGTGTGCTGAGTGATCTGAGTGCGCGCCGGGAACCGTTTCAGATCGTCGAGCGACATCGCCATCGGCTGGGCGACGAGGCCGCTGATGGGCAGACGCCAATCCTCGAACTTGCCTCGAAGCAGGCGTTGATAGTCCTCGTCCTCCGGGTTCGTCGTCCCGTTCTCGGGCAGCGGCGAGATCCTGTTGCGCGAGAACTCGCGAGCGAGTGCCTGCTGCGGCAGAAGTGTCCGATGCGCCGCATAGGTGAGCGCATCGGCGAGACCCAGAAAGCTGCCTGACAATGGCTGTGCCGCGCCGCTGCAGCCGGCAGAAAGCCAACTGCCGGCAAGCGCGCTAGCGCCCGTCGCCAACAGCGTCCGTCGTGAGATGCGGATGTTGTCCATAGGAAGGCTCTTCGCCCAGCGTCATCGATCTCATCTGATACGCAAAACCAGAACGCACGACCATGATGACATGCACGAGCACGAACAGCACGAGCGCGATCGAATCGAAGAAGTGGATCGTACGCGCCGACTGGAAGCCGCCGAACAGCGAGAAGAGCCACGGGTACCCTGCAGTCACAGCAGGAGAGAGCGTCAACCCTGTCAGGATGGCCAGTGGTACGAGCAGAAGGATGACGATCAGGTAGCTGACCTTTTGCGTCAGCCCGTATTCCGCGCCCCGCTGCACCTGCCAGCGAAGCTGCTTCCTGATTTCGCTGCGCACCCGCGATCGGCTGAACTCCTCGCGACGCGGGATGAGTTTGCGGGCAAAGTGGTGCGCCGTCGCACTCCAGGCGACGTAAACCAATCCCGTGAGGACCAGCATCCACGCGCCAAGGAAGTGGAGGCTGCGCCCCCAGCCCGATTCGCCGAACTTCTGCGCGATGGGGAGCGTCAGCCACGCCGGCGTCATCTCGTTGCCCGTGTCACCCCAGTACAAGCGCGGATGCGTCATGGTGATGACATAGCCGCTGACGAGGAGCGCCACGAATGCCAGGCTCGTCACCCAATGGGTGATCCGCACTACGCGGCTGTGACCGATGTGCGAGGCTTTAAGCTGAGTTGTCATTGCGACGCGAGGGCTTCCACCTTCGCCAAAGGCTACGGCGGACAGGAAAGCCCTGCTCTACGTTGTTGCGGAAACGATCTAGTTCCAAGACCAGAGTGTCAGCGACGTCACGTCCTTGACGAACACCCGATTGCCGGAAATCGCTGGTTGTGCCCACGTCTCGTTCGCGGAGACCTTGTATTTCTTCAGCGGTTCGAACGCCGTCGGACTGCTGCGCGCAATCACGAGTTCGCCATCGCTTTCGAGGCTGAAGAGCAGATCATCGGCGCGTGCGACCGAGGCATGCGCCGCCTGACGCCCGTCGGAGGTCCAGAGCGTCTTGCCAGTCTTCGCATCCATCGCGTAGTACTGCCCCGAGTTTCGTCCCGACAGGCCGAACAGCATGTCACCGGCGACGACTGGCGTCGTGAACCGCAGCGGCAGTTCCGCGTTTTCCCAAATCTGTTCTGTCGTCCACTGTCCGGCCCGTCGCGCCACAGCAAACGCAAACAGCGGACCTGTGCCGGCGACGATGATGGTTTGTCCGCTCACGATCGCTGTTATCGCGTTGGAGACGAACTGATGGACCAGCGGCCGTTCCCAGAGCAGCGCACCAGTCGTGGCATCGAC
>JBKPNV010000192.1:0-7514 GCA_046732795.1 Acidobacteriota bacterium | reverse complement strand
CTGCGTCCAGCATACTTCGTCTCATCGTTTCTCGCGTTAAGCGCTCCTGAGGCTACAATTCCGCGAGGAGAAACTGACATGCGTATGCCACACCTGCTCACGGCGCTCCTGGTCGTGCTAAGCGCGTCAGCAGCGCAGGGGCAGAATCGTGCCGCCGCGTCGGCCGAGTGTGATCTGCCTCATGGATCAGGCGTGTCGTCACAGCAGCTCATGTCAGAACAGCGGCCGCGGGGATACCGATTGTTCGTCCCGCCAGGCTATGACGGGCATGGCCGTTTGCCGCTCGTTCTCGATCTGCATGGCAGCGGAGGGACGTCAGAGGGCCAGGCCAGAAACAGCGGCCTCGAAGCCCTGAGTGCCAGCGAGCGGTTTATCGTGGCGACGCTGGATGCGGAGGGCGGACGCTGGAACGTTCCGGTTCAGAGCAGCCGTGCGGATGACGTCGCTTACGTTGGCGATGTCATCGCTCATGTCGCCTCGCACGTGTGCACGGACGAAACGCGTGTGTATGCCACCGGGTTCTCGGGCGGCGCACGAATGTCGTCGTTGCTCGGATGTCAGCTCGGTTCGCGTCTGGCGGCGATCGCGCCGGTATCCGGGCTTCGCTTCCCCGGCCCCTGTAACGGCCGCCCGATTCCAGTACTGACATTCCACGGTCTGGCTGATCCGCAGAACCCCTATGATGGCCATGCGGCAGGGCGTGGCGAGGAGTGGTTGGAAAGCGTTCCGGATGCGCTCGCCAGCTGGGCGCATCACAACTCCTGCAAGGGAGAGGCAATTCTCGACGATCCTCCTGGTCCGCTTTCCACGATGCATTACGAAGGGTGCGCCGGTGATGCCGAGGTCCGCATGATCCGCATCGACGGCCTGGGTCACACCTGGACCAAAAAGGAAGTCGATACGACCGCGGTCATGTGGCAGTTTTTCAAAAGCCATAGCCTGAGTCGCTGATTTCAGACGATGCTATGCGCGCGGGCCGACCTCAGCTAGCATGGGTGTGATCGCGGCAGAGGCCGTGAGCCCGCGAACTGTGCCTTCCTTAAAACCACTGTCGATTCGCTGGCTTCTCGCAGTACTTGCAACGGTAGCCACGCTCAGTGCCATCGGCTGTGAATCCACCTCGACGATGGTGGCAGGGCCGTCCCCGGCGAAATGTGAAGTGACGCTGTCGACCGCAAGTATTTCAGCCAGCGGGGGCAATGGGACCGTTGCAGTCACGACGCGGCAGGAATGCGGGTGGAGCGCGTCAACCGCTGCCGGCTGGATCTCCGGGATCACGCCGACCTCGGGACAGGGCAGTGGACAGGTCGCGTTCACGGCCACGGCCAATCCGACGCGGGCTGAGCGGCTGGGGGAGATTGTCGTCAACGACGCGCACGCTCAGATTCGGCAGGAACCAGCGACGTGCCAATTCACGCTGACGTCTTCGAACCAGAGCTTCGGTAATGGTGGGGGCACCGGCAGCGTGACGGTGACCGGCATCCAGAGCTGCCCCTGGACTGCCAAAAGCAATGTGTCCTGGATCGCGATTACGTCGCCGGCCAGTGGCGACGGAAGCGGCTCGCTGGAGTTCCGAGTCGCGCCGAATTCCCAGGGCGCGAGAACGGGAACGCTGACGATTGCCGATCAGCAGTTCACGATTACTCAGTCGGCGGCAGACGCACCATCACCTGCCCCGCCGGCGCCGCCCGCTCCGCCCGCTCCGCCGGCGCCGCCGGCGCCCCCAGCGCCGCCCGCACCTCCGCCACCACCGCCAACAACGCCGGCGTGCACATACAGCGTAAACGCGCCGCCTTCCTCGTTCGCGTTCGGAGGGGGCGCGGGAGGACCGATATCGGTGTCCGCTCCCGGCGGTTGTGGGTGGACTGCGCAGAGTAACGTGTCGTGGATCACGATTACATCGGGCGCGAGCAGCAGCGGCAACGGCACGGCAACATTCAATGTCGCCGCGAACAACAATGGCCTTGCACGCACCGGAACGATCACCGTTGCAACGGCGACCGTGACAGTCACCCAGCTGCGCGATCCAGCCACATGCCGTTACACGCTGAATCCCAGTGGCGGCGCTTTCGCGTTTACGGGAGGCTCGCTCTCGATGAGCGTGGCCACCGATAGCGATTGTTCGTGGACGTCCTCCGCGAGTGCGCCATGGATCGCCATCACGTCGGGCGTGAGCGGCAGCGGCAACGGCTCGGTCGCGTTCAGCGTGGCCGCCAATACCGGTGGTCTCGCAAGGAGCGGCAGCATCACGGTTGGTTTCACGACCGTCTCGGTCTCGCAGGTGCGCGACCCGGCGACGTGCACCTACAGCATCGATCCGGGCGGCGCCACGCTGCCATCGGGAGGAGGTGGCGGTTCGATCAGCGTGAGTACGCCGAGCGACTGTCGCTGGGCCGTCAGCGTGACGTCATCATGGCTTGTGATCACGTCAGGCAGTAGCGGTGGCTTTGGATCCAGTTCAATCTCCTGGAGCGCGGGTTCGAACACCGGTCCGCCCCGAACCGCGGAAATCCTCGTGAGTGGTCGGTCCTTCGAGGTGACGCAGGCCGGGTCGTAGACGCGCGCGCCGATCTGCTTCAAGCGAAACGCTGGTCGTCCGCTGACGGCCCGTAAACAGCGGGAACGGTCGCACCAAGGAGTCGCAGGTACACAGTGAGCTGGCCGCGATGGTGGGCCAGGTGATTGAGCATGTCGCGCAGCGCGATGTGACGTGGTGCATCCGACACCACGTGTCCTCCCGCGCGCAGCCGCCAGTTGGATGTCATGAGCAGGTGGTCATCGGCGCCGTGCAGCGCCGCGCGCGCATCGCTCACGCTCTTCTCGTGTGCCGTGACAAGTTGATCTCGCGAGGGAAGCTTCCACTCACCGCCGTTCGGCGGCGTGAGATCCAATTCATCCTGCTTCACGATGAACGTGACCCAGGATGGCATCGTGGCAATCATGCCGGCGAGCCGGCCGAGTGCCATCGATTTCTCGTGCGGCTTCCAGTCGTCGCGTCCTGCCGGAACCTGTTCCAGCACGCGCTTCGTGCGCGCGGCTTCACGGTCGAGTTCGTCGAGCAATTGTTGGGTGAGCGTCATCTGCCCATAGTGGATCGAGTTGCGGCCGTTGGAAAGACCGCAGCGGGATCTGATCCATATCGTAGCGGTGCCGCTACCGCTTCGGTGAGTGTGGAAGATGTAGTGACATCAGCACCACCGTTCCGTCGATCGCGCTGAACCAATGTGGTATCCCCTCCGGCACCATGATGAAGTCTCCCTTCCCAACACGCCGTGACATCCCGCCTTCGATTCCACTGCCGGTCAGGTTCTCGGCATTGGTCCGGTTCGAGTTGGTCAGCTTGCCGCCGGTGACGAGCGTCGCCGAGCCATCGACGACGTAGAACAATTCGGCTTCGGTCTCGTGTACGGCTGCATTGGCCACAGCCGCGCGATATTCGAGGCTGACGTTGTACGGCGCCAGCTGAATCATCGATTGCGCCAGCAGCGCCTGGTTGTCTTTGCGCTCGGCCTTGGCCTTGGCGACAAGCGCCGCTACGTCAGCGGCCGACACGTAGGTGCGCGCGGCGGCGGCCGACGCTGCCGGCGCAGCAGTCTGCTGCGCAGAGATCGCAGACGAGAGAATCAGGACGAGAGCGGGAATCAGAGCGCGCATGTTTTCCTCCAGCGGGCGCCATTGTAGCCGTTCGCGCCCGCGGCCGCCGCACGCTCGCACCGGGCGATATACTCTGCACGTTCTGCAGGTCGAAGGAGGCGAATACCATGCGCTCGACAGTCTCGATCGGCGTATTGCTCGCGATGCTCGTCACCGCTTCTGGCGGGGCGCGACAACAGCCCGCGACGGCGACGAGTGGCGACTGGCCGATGTATCGCCACGACCTGGCCGGAACCGGGTTCTCGCCGCTTGCACAGATCACCGCGGCGAACGTCGCGACGCTTACGCAGGCATGGACCTACTCGCTCCAGGGCGATGCGAGCGCGGCTCCGGGCGGACGCGGTGGGGCTGGTGCGGCCGCAAATTCTCAAGCCACACCGATCGTCGTCAATGGTGTGATGTATCTCCCGGCTGCCAATCGCATCGTCGCGCTCGACCCGGACAGCGGCAAAGCGTTGTGGGAGTCGCCGGTGAGTGGGGGAGCGCCATCGCGGCGCGGTGTCGCGTACTGGGCAGGCGAGACTGGTAGTTCTGCGCGCATCTTCTTCATGGCGGGCCGTCGCTTGATCGCCTTGGACGCGCGCAATGGCGCTGTCGTTTCTGGCTTCGGGAAGAATGGCGAAGTCGATATCGACGTGCCCTACAACTCGGTGCCCGGCGTCTTCAAGAACGTCGTCATTGTCGGTGCGAACACGCCGCCCGGGACCATCGGCGGCGTCGGCAACGCCCGTGCCTTCGACGCGCGCACCGGTGCCAGGCTGTGGGAGTTCAGTTCCGTCGCGCAGCCGGGAACTGCCGGTCACGACACCTGGGAGGGCGACAGCTGGAAGGGCAGGCTCGGCGCCAACGCGTGGCCGTTCTACTTCACGATCGACGAACAGCGCAGCCTACTGTTCCTGCCGCTCGCGTCACCGATCCCTGGCGCGTACGGCGGCGATCGCAAAGGCGCAAACCTGTTTGGGAATTCCGTCGTCGCCGTCAACGCGCAGACCGGGAAGTACGTGTGGCATTTTCAGACCATCCATCACGACCTGTGGGATCACGATCCACCAGCTCCCCCCGGTCTCTTCGACATCGTCCAGAATGGACGAACGATTCCCGCGCTGGGCGTCACGACCAAGTCAGGGTATCTCTACATCCTGAATCGCGAGACCGGCCGGCCGGTGTTCGGGGTCAACGAACGGCCGGTTCCGAAGAGCGATGTGCCCGGTGAATTTGCGTTTGCAACACAGCCCATTCCGGTGAAGCCGCCTCCGTTGGCGCGTGTCGCGTATCAGCCAGGTGATCTCGTTACCGCTGACGACACGACGCCGGAGCATGCCCGCGCCTGCGCCGAGCTCGTCGAAAAGATCGGCGGTGTCTACAACGCCGGACCGTTTACGCCATGGCGTTATCGGGCGGAAGGCGCTGCGCCGGCAGTCACGCTCGGATTCCCGGGAGGACTGGGAGGAGCGAACTGGGGCGGTACCGCATTCGATCCGGCCTCACGACTGCTGCTCGTGGCCACGCAGGATGTGGGCGCTCTGGGAGCGATTGAGAAGGCGAAGGCCGGTTCGCCTGTGCCGTACGAAAAGACCACTCCAGGACGTGCCACGTTCGACGTCAGGATCGACGACGCGAACTGGCCGTGTCAGAAGCCACCATGGGGCCGTCTCACGGCGATCAACACGTCGACCGGTGACTTCGCGTGGCAGGTTCCGCTCGGTATCACCGAGCAACTGCCTCCGGAGAAGCAGAACACCGGGCGGCCAGTACTGGCCGGTCCCATCATCACGGCGAGCGGCCTCGTGTTCATTGCCTCGACCGACGACAACCGCTTCCGTGCCCTCGACCTGAAGAGCGGACGAGAGGTGTGGGTCGCAACGCTTCCGCGGAGAGGGAACGCCGATCCGATCACGTATCAAGGCAGGGAGGGCAAACAATACGTGGCTATCGTGGCGACCGACACATTGATGGTCTACCGGATTCCATAACGTGACCTGTACCGTATGACACCAACGACACTGTCGGGGAGAGTTGCGCTGGTGACCGGCGGCGGTCGCGGTATCGGAAAGGCGATCTCGCTTGCGCTGGCAGAAGCGGGCTGCGACGTCGCGGTCAATTACGTCAGCCGTGAAGCCGATGCGCGTACGACGGTTGACGCGATCACGACAAAAGGCAGGCGCGCACTCGCCGTCGCGGGTGATGTCTCGAAAAGCGCGGAGGTGAACGCACTCGTCGCCGCCGTCGAAACGGGCCTCGGTCGGGTGGACATCCTCGTGAACAATGCCGGCCGCGTCGCGTTCGAGAGCATCGACCAGATGTCGGAGGCGAGCTGGAACGACATCATCCAGGTCAATCTCTCGTCGGTGTTCCTCATGACGCAAGCGGTGTTGCCAGGAATGCGTGCGCGCAAGTGGGGACGCATCATTAACCTGACGTCCGTAGCTGCACAGGCGGGCAGCATGATGGCCGTGCACTACTCGGCAGCAAAGGCGGGCGTCATCGCGGCGACCAAGAGCTACGCGCGAATGCTGGCGAAAGAAGGTGTCACTGTCAACGCGATCTCGCCGGCGCTCATCGCCACCGAGATGGTGGCGTCGAACCCACACGTGAAGCCCGACATGATTCCGGTCGGCCGCTTCGGCCAGGTGGAGGAGTGCGGTGACGTCGCGGTGCTCCTTGCGGGCAACGCGTACATCACGGGACAGACGATTGGTGTCAACGGCGGAATGTATCTCGGGTCGTGATCCGTGGGTCTCTATCGAGTCATGATCGGCGCCGCTTCAGCCGATAACACTCGATATGGCCCGAATGGCAGTACGTGCACTCGTGTTGCTCGCCTGTGTCATATCGATCAATTGCGGCGGCGATTCGAGTCCGACCAATCCCGATAACTCCTCAACGGGCGGCGGCGGGGGAAGCACCGGCGGCACTGGCGGGAGTGGGGGCGGTGGCACCGGTGCAACCGCGATCGCTTCTGACGACGTCTTTGACGACAACAACTGGGATTCCGAGTTGCAGGTCTTTGGGAACGGTGGAACCGGTGGCGCGAGCCACGTGCGCTTCAACGGTCAGGAAGGTGCCGACTACCGCCGCGTTGATCTGACGGCCAACAGCGCGGAGGGCAGCGGGTCTGCGGCGCAGGTGGCGATCTTTTCTATCAAACGGTCAACCGCGTACTTTCCGTCGAGCGACGGGGCGATTGTCTCGATCAACTACTCCGAGGATTCGATCCTGATCTCGGGCGGTGGCAACGGTCAGTACAGCGCACCGGCGCTGCGGCAGGACGGCAAGCTCTACACCTTGGTCCCCGGCGGCGGCGCATTCGCAACCCCTGAACAGGCATGGACGCCGCACTCGTTGTCAAATCTGCGGCAGAACGATTTCAGAACGCTCGCGTCCGCGTCGGAGCACCCGGACTTCTCTCGTAGCGGTACACGGATCGAGGTGGGATTCATGCGCCTGCATACGGTGCCCGCCGGCAGCCCCGGTGGCAAACGGCTCGGTGGCATCGACAATTGGAGGCTGACCTTCGTTCGGTAGACAAAGGCTTAGCCACGAAGGTCACAAAGGTTTAGCCACGAAGCTCACGAAGGTCACAAAGGTTTAGCCACGAAGCTCACGAAGATCACAAAGGTTTAGCCACGAAGGTCACGAAGGTCACAAAGGTTTAGCCGCGAAGCTCACGAGGGTCTCTAAGGTTTAGCCGCGAAGGTCACGAAGGTCACGAAGGTTTAGCCACGAAGCTCACGAAGGTTTAGCCACGAAGGTCACGAAGGTCACGAACGTTTAGCCACGAAGCTCACGAAGGTTTAGCCACGAAGGTCACGAACGTTTAGCCACGAAGCTCGCGAAGGTTTAGCCACGAAGGTCACGAA
>JBKPNV010000191.1:0-14973 GCA_046732795.1 Acidobacteriota bacterium | reverse complement strand
AAGCCGTGGGGTCGCGCAGCCAGCTTGGAGGCGTCAACCAGATGAATGCGAGGATCGCGATCACCCACAGATCGTAAGGGACGCTGGCGCGGTCGTCGCGCCAGAAGAAGGCACGCCAGAACACCCGGGTGAAGATGTTGGAGCCGTTGGGAATCGGTTTGTCGTTGAGCACCAGGTAGGTGTAGTGAATGCGATTCTCGACCGTCACGATCGCCAGGATGAGAATTACCCACATGACCGCAGCCATGCGGTTCGTGAACGCGCCAATCATGAAAAGCACGATGCGTTCCGGGCGCTCCATGAAGCCGACCTTGCACTTCTCGATCAGCGACTCGGCACGTGCCCGCGCGTAGCTCGTCATGATCGAAAACATCATCGCCAGCGCCGTCACCATCACGTAGTCGGTGCGCCGGAGCGACGCGTACAGATAGATGAGGCCCAGGAAGAGTGCGATATCCGAGAAGCGGTCGAGCGTCGAGTCCCAGAACGCGCCGAAGCGTGAGACGGTGTTCGTGATGAAGGCGACCTTCCCATCGATGAAGTCGAAGATATTGGCGACGATCATGATGAAGCCGGCCGTCAGAAAGTGGTCGCGACCGAGTGCCCATGCCGCGCCGACGTTGATCAGAACCCCGATGAGCGTGAGAACGTTGGGATGAATGCCGAGCGCCACGCTGGCGCCGATGATGGCGCGCAGCGGGAACATGCAGACAGTGCCGATGAAGCCGGTAACGGTCATTAATGGGTATAGAAGTCGCTCAGGAGCATCCCCGGGCCGAAGCCGATCAAGTTGATACTGGGTACAATTAAAGGTTCTGCAACCTGCGTGGAAGTTGTCATGGTAGCCCATGCCCGTTCATGACCTCAAGGATCAGCTGGGGCGATTGCCTGAGCAGCCTGGCGTGTACCTGTGGATCAACGCCACGGGCGAGACGATCTACGTCGGAAAGGCGCGATCGCTGCGCGACCGCGTCCGCAGCTACCTCGGCGCGTACGGTCTCAGCCCACGGCACGATGCCTTGCTCGACGAGATCGCTCGTGTCGAGGTCATCGTCACCGACTCGGTCATGGAGGCGCTGGTCCTCGAGACCAACCTGATCAAGCAGCGATCACCGCGCTACAACATCCTGCTGCGCGACGACAAGAACTATCCCTATCTTCGACTCACCACGAGCGAGGCGTTCCCACGGATTCTCGTCGCGCGCAGCGTCGAGAAGACGGGTGATTTCTACGCCGGGCCGTTCATGCCGACGAAACTCGCTCGCCGGACGATGACCTTGTCGCATCGTGTGTTCGGCATTCGCTCGTGCAACGAGGTGATTACCGGCACGCGGGGGCGTCCGTGTCTCGAGTACGACATCAAACGCTGCCTTGCGCCATGCGTCGCCGACATCTGCACCGAGGAGCAGTACGGTGTGGCGGTGGCCAATACGAAGCTGCTGCTGGAGGGACGCAACGACGAGCTCATCGACCGATTGCGCGGTGGCATGCAGTCGGCCGCTGATCAGGAGCGATTCGAGGAGGCGGCGCAGCTGCGTGATGCCTTGCGCACGGTGCAGACGCTGCGCGATCGCCAGCAGAAGGTGGCGACGGTGGCACAAGGTGACCGCGACGTCTTCGGCTTGAAGGTCGGACCGAGCGGCGGCGCGATCCATGTGTTCCAGGTGAGAGGCGGCCGGGTCGTGGAACGCGTCGAGCTCGGCACCGACCCGGGCGCAATTGCGGGCGACGAGGCCGATATTCTGCACGCCGCGCTGATGCAGTTCTACGACATCCGCGTCCCGGCTTCCGAGATTAATCTTCCAACCGCCATCGAGGATCTCGAGGCGATGGAGGAGTTGCTTTCTACGCGTGCGGGACGGAAAGTCCGGATCCTCGTGCCACAGCGAGGCGACAAGCGCGCGCTCGTCGAGCTCGCTACGCGCAATGCCGAGCTGTCGTATCGCACGCGATTCAACGAGACCACGGCCGCATATTTCGACGCGCTCGAGACACTGCGCAGCCGGCTCAATCTTCCCGCCATTCCGCGTCGCATCGACTGCTTCGATATCTCGACGATTCAAGGCAGCGAGACCGTTGCGTCGATGGTTGTGTGCGAAGACGGCCGGATGAAGAAGAGCGAGTATCGCAAGTTTCGGGTGCGTGGATTACGCACCCCGAGTCCCGAGTCCCGAGTCCCAGATCCCGGATTTCGAGTGCCGAATCCCGGCTCCCCAGCCCCGGATCCCGAGTCCCGAGTGCCGAGTCCCGAATCCCGAGTTCCGAGTTCCGAGTCCCGGATCCCTGATGATTTCGCTGCAATGCGCGAGGTCGTCCAGCGGCGCTATCGTGCGGTGCTCGAGGCGGGCGGACCATTTCCCGACCTGATTCTGATCGATGGCGGAAAAGGACAACTGTCAGCCGCCTATGAGGCGCTCGAACGGATTGGGCTGGCCAACCTCGTGGCCGTCGGCATCGCAAAGAAAGAAGAATTGTTATTCACGCGAGATCAGATGGAGCCGCTGGTGCTCGACGAGCACGACCCTGCCTTGCTGCTGCTCCAGCGCATTCGTGACGAAGCGCATCGCTTCGCCGTAACCTTTCACCGCAAGGCACGGTCCATGCGCGACCTGCGATCGGAGCTCGATGCGGTTCCGGGGATCGGTCCGCGGCGGCGTCGAGCGCTGCTCACGAAGTTCGGCAGTCTGGCCGGCGTCCGGCGCGCCACGCGCGAGGAGTTGGAGCAGGTCGTGGGCGCGAACGCCGCACGCGCCGTTATCGACTACTTCGCGCAAACCAGTCGGTAGGTGCCGCCCAATCCAGAGTCCAGAGTCCAGAGTCCCGAGTCGCCGGAGTCCCGAGTCCCGGGACTAGTTCTTCCGAAACTCGTCCGCCTCCCAGTAAGGACAATGATCACACGTGTGCTCCGAAAGCTTGCGGCGTTGTCCGGTGCGGACACACACCCATACGCTTTCCGGCTGAAGCGGCTCCTGGATGCCAGCTAACCGAAAGCCGGGTCGGCTCCATTTGCATTCCCATGCGGTCTGCTGCGTGGCGACTGCAATCTTGGCCATGACTTCCTCCTACCTTGGCGCTTCGAGCGCGAACGACAACGTGACGGTGAGAATGAACGGTACCGGTATGTCGTTCAGGACGACGGGTGAATAGCGCCATTGACGCACGACACGATCGGCCTCGCGATCGAGCAATGGGTGCACCGACCGCAGAATCCTGACATCCGTTACCGTGCCTTCTTCGTTGACCGTGGCCTCCAGGATCACGACACCCTGGACCTGTGCGGCCACTGCCAGCGGCGGGTACTCAGGTTCGAGGCGTTTGAGCAGTTGCGGCGGCCTGATTTGTCCACCGATCCGAACCGGCGCCTTGTGCACGGGCGCCGGCGGTGGTGGCGGCGGTGGTTCTGGCAATCCGCCAACGATGCCGCCGACGACGCCTTCGGCGAGGCCGCTCTCGATACCACCAGGCAAGCCTTCCCAGGAACCCTCATCGTCGGGTAACTGAGAGATGCGCGCAGGCTCCTCGAGTGGAGCGATGAACTGATTCTCAGTTGCTGCGGCAGCAGCCTTCGGCTGTGCCGACTTCGCCTTGATGGCGACAGGCGGTGGCGGTGGCGGCGGTGGCGCCGGCAACGTCGCGACGAAGGCCATCATCGTCGGCACCTCGGGCAACCGATCTGTCACATAGAGAAGGGGAAGCAACGCCACAGTTGCGATCACCGTTCCCTGCGCGACGGTCGAGAGCAGAAGCGGAAGGGTCGCGTGGCTCGGGAGGTGTCTTTCTCGTCCTGCAATGAGATCGAACATGGCTGGACTCCGGTTGACCAGCCGTCGTGCAAGGGTTCAGCCACGTCGATCGCGCGTGTCCCCGGCCACACGGTCTCATCGGCGTGTGTGAGTTGTGCATGCTGCTCGAGAAATTTCGCAGTATGTGCGCGAAAAGGCTCGCACGCGCTCACCGCGTCGTGATTCGGCGTCGCCCTGCGAGCGACCACTGGGAAATTTCCCGGCGGCGGGGAAAATCCCGCGTACCGCTCTCGAGCCCCTGCGCAATCAGCGCATTTTCCTAATAAAACCGGCGTCGTCCGGCACGTTTGCGAGTGGCTGGCGACTTGCACAAAGGGTGTTGACGAGGAGATCGGCTGATGATGGAAGTGCTCGCGTCACTGGAAAACAGCGGATTCGGTGTCTGGCTCCGCGAATCACCCTCAATCTGGGCCTACCCCGCGGTGCTCACGCTCCACACCATCGGTCTCGGTGTGCTCGTAGGCGGCAACGCCGTGCTAAATCTGCGCCTGCTCGGATGGGGCAGCGCGATTCCACTTGCGCCGCTCGAAAAGTTGTTTCCCCTGATGTGGATCGGATTCTGGGTGAATGCGATTTCCGGCGTGGCGCTTTTCGTGGGCGACGCCACGACCAAGGGAACGACCTGGGTGTTCATGACGAAGCTCGCGATCATCGTCGTCGGCGTCGTGCTCCTGCTGGCCATGCGGCGGACCGTCTATGGACAGGGAGAGAAGACGCCGATTGAAACGCCGACGAGCCGAGCATTGGCAGCGGCGTCGCTGGCGTTGTGGTTCCTGGCCATCGTGACCGGCCGCTACATGGCCTACGTCTGACAGGAGACAACCATGAACGGAATGCTCGATCTCTTCACCGTCTGGCTTCACGGAACGGCGATTTCCCAGGCCATTCGGATGACCACTTGGTTATGGCCGTTGTGCGAGATCCTGCACTTCTTTGGCCTCTCACTGCTCATCGGCATCGCCGGCTTCTTCGACCTTCGTCTTCTCGGGTTCATGAGGCGCGTGCCGATCAGCGCCGCGTGGACACTGATGCCTTGGGCCAAGGCGGGGTTTGCGTTGGCCGCCCTGACCGGGGTGACCTTCTTCATTGGTGCGCCCGAGCAGTACGTCCACAACCCGGCGTTCTACGTCAAGATCTTCTTCCTGATCCTGGCCAACCTGAACGCGGTGTACTTCGAAACGATGTATCGCAAGCAGGTCGAGGCCAAGGAACTCGACGCGAGCGGCCCGAGCGCGCTGAAAGTCATCGGGCTCGTGTCGATCGTGTCGTGGCTGTTCGTCATCTATTGGGGGCGCATGCTCCCGTTCATTGGAAACGCTTTCTAGGAATCCGACCATGGCACAGGCGACTTTGCTGATTGTCGATGACGAAGACCTCGTTCGCTGGTCGTTGCGGGAACGGTTCGTGAGAGATGGCTATACCGTTCTCGAATCGGGCACCGCGGCCGGTGCGATCGAGAAGATGACGCCCGCAGTCGATCTGGTTTTACTGGACTACCGGCTGCCTGACGGCGATGGTTTGTCGGTGCTCCGCCAGATCAAGGAACTGTCGCCGGACACGCTGGTCATTCTGATGACCGCCTTCTCGACCGTTGAGAACGCCGTCGCCGCGATGAAACACGGGGCGTATCACTACCTGAACAAGCCGTTCAATCTCGATGACGTGTCGGCATTTGTGGACAAGGCGCTCGAAACCAGCCGGCTGCGGCGTGAGGTGCGGCTGCTGCGTGGAAGCCAGAGCCGCGAATATGGCTTCGACGCCATCATTGGGGCGTCGCCGGCGATGGTGGCCGCGAAGTCGTTGCTCGAGCGTATCGCGGCCAGCCCCGCCACCACCGTCCTGCTGACTGGCGAGACTGGAACGGGAAAGGATCTCGCCGCCAAGGCGATTCACTACAACAGCGAGCGTGCATCGAAACCGTTCGTCAACATCACGTGCTCCGCTCTGCCCGAACAGCTACTCGAGAGTGAGCTCTTCGGGCATGAGCGTGGCGCCTTCACCGACGCGCGGCAGCAGAAGCGCGGACTGCTCGAGACCGCCGACGGCGGCACGGTGTTCCTCGACGAGATTGGCGAGATGACACCGGGTCTCCAGGCGAAACTGCTTCGGTTCCTCGAAGAGCGCACGTTCAAGCGGGTTGGTGGGCTCAACGACATCCGCGTCGACGTGCGCGTCGTCGCGGCGACCAATCGCGACCTTGACGAGGAAGTCACAGCAGGCAAGTTCCGCGAGGACCTGTTCTATCGGCTGCAAGTGATGCCGGTCCGGTTGCCACCGCTGCGGGAACGTGTGGGCGACATCCGGCTGCTCGTTGCGCATTACGTCGATCGCTACAACCGCGAATTCCGCAAGCGCGTGCGAGGATTGCAACCAGCCGCTCAGGCACTGCTGGATCAGTATCGCTGGCCAGGCAACGTGCGTGAGCTTCGCAATGCGATCGAGCGCGCGATGCTGCTCGCCGACAACGGCCTGCTCGGAGTCGAAGACTTCGTCACACTGACCCGGACCACCACGACGTCGCTCTTTCGACTGCCGCCCGAGGGCGTCGACCTCGAGACGGTCGAACGGCAGCTGGTGATGCAAGCGCTCCAGCGTGCCGGCGGTAATCAGACGCATGCCGGTCATCTGCTCGGCATCAATCGTGACCAGGTGCGCTATCGCATCGAGAAGTTCGGTCTCACGAAACCACAGCCGGGAAGCGGAGTGCCGGCGACAGCCGCGGTGTGAGGGACGCCATGACCGAGACTTTGACAACCGCCTCGGAGCTGCACTTTCAGATCTGGTCGGAGTTCCACACGATGCCGGGCCTGCGATTGACGTTTGGCCAGGTGTGCCGCCTGCTCGGCGCCATGCCGTCGGAGGTGGCCGCGGCGCTCCAGGATTTGGTCGATGCGTCAGTTCTGCGCCAGATTGGCCCGTACTACATGCGCGCCGATTTCGCACGGTTTACGGCGTAGGCGGATCAGGGGCGCCTGAAGGCCCCATCTACGATCCAGGCGGGTCTAAAGACCCGCCTCTACACGTAACGGCGCGTTGGACGCGCCGTTGCGTTCGCTTGCCACTGGACGGAGCGGCAGCTTCATCGTCACAACCGTCCCACCGCCCTCAGGGCACTCGAGCGTAAGCGACCCGCCATGCAGTTCGGCCGTTCGTCTCGCGATTGGCAATCCGAGCCCGCCGCCTCTCGCCTTCGTCGTGAAGAACGGTTCGAAGACCTGGTTTCGAATATCCGGCGGAATGCCCGGGCCGCTGTCGCGCACCTGGATGACGGCAACGTTGCCCAATTTGCCAAGCGTCACCGAGATCCGCCCGTGACCCGCCATGGCCTGGACGGCATTCAGCACGAGATTCAGGAGCGTCGCCCTGATCAATTCGTCGTCGACCGCCGCGGACACGTCGGCGCCTTCGATCACGATCTCGATCGATTGCGCCGCCGGGTCGCGGCGAACGATGGTGACCGCATCGCTGATCACGGAACGCAGTTCGATGTGGCTGAAGCGAGGCGGACGAGGCCTTGCGTAAAGCATCAGGTCGTTGATCAAGTCGCTCAACGAGTCGATACGCCCGACGATATCTCTCATGACCGGCAGCTCGGAGTCGCCGGCCGAGCGACGAGACATCAGGACTTGGACTGCTCCTTTGATCCCTGCCAGCGGGTTTCGGACTTCGTGTGCAACGACGGCAGCCATCTGACCGACGCGAGCGAGTGCGGCTTGTTGCGCCAACTTCTCCTCGGCTTCTTTCCGAGCGGTGATGTCAGAGCGAATGGCAATGTATTGGTACGGTTTCCCGCGTTCGTTCAGGAACGGGACGATGGTCGTATCCACCCAGTAGATGTGACCGTCCTTGGCCCGATTGCGGAGCTCACCGTGCCACACGCGGCCCGAGGCGATCGTTCGCCACAGTTCGCGAATGAATTCTTTGGCGTGGTAGCCCGAGTTGACAATGCGGTGGTCCTGGCCGAGGAGTTCCTCGCGTGCATACCCCGAAATCGTGCAGAACGTGTCGTTGACGTAGTTGATGCGCCCGGAGACGTCGGTGATCGCCACGATGGCGGCGTGGTCGAGGGCGCGCTTGAAGTCGGCCAGCTGCGTGCGGGTGGCGTGGTCCTCGTGCTGGCGAGCGGACATCCCGGTCAACCGGGCGAGGACGCGCTTCCATGCGGTGCTGACGCGGGACACGGCTGATGGTATCGAGCCTGGCGCATGCGACGCAACAGTCCGCCCGATATACTGACGGTCGTGGCTGGCGCAACCATTCTCATTGTTGACGACGAATCGCTCCTCAGGTGGTCGCTTCGCGAGCGCCTGGCCTCCGAGGGTTACAGGATTCTGGAGGCCGGAACCGCCGCCGAGGCGATGACCCAGGCGAGCGAAATTGTCGACCTGATTCTCCTCGACTTCAAGCTGCCGGATGGAGACGGGCTGACGATCCTGCGGCGGGTCAAGGAACAGACGCCGGACACCCTCGTGATCCTGATGACGGCGTTTTCGACTGTGGAAAACGCCGTCGAGGCCATGAAACTTGGCGCCTACCATTACGTCAACAAACCCTTCAACCTGGATGAAGTCGTCCTGCTGGTCGAGAAGGCGCTCGAGACCAGCAATCTGCGCCGCGAAGTTCGCGCCCTGCGCAGCAGCCAGGGGCGCGACTACAGCATTGACGCCATCATCGGCGCCTCGCCGGCAATGTCGATCGTCAAGAACCTCATCGCGCGCGTGGCGCAGAGTCCAGCGTCAACCGTGCTGCTGACCGGCGAAACCGGGACGGGCAAGGACCTGGCCGCGAAGGCGCTCCATTACAACAGCGACCGCGCTTCACGGGCGTTTGTGAACATCACCTGCTCGGCTCTTCCCGAGCAGCTGCTGGAGAGCGAGCTCTTCGGTCACGAACGTGGCGCGTTCACCGACGCGAGACAGCAGAAGCGTGGGCTGCTCGAGACCGCCGATGGCGGGACGGTGTTCCTCGACGAGATCGGTGAGATGACGCCCGGCCTGCAGGCGAAGTTGCTGCGCTTTCTTGAAGAGAAGACCTTCAAGCGAGTCGGCGGCTTGGCCGACGTGCGTGTCGATGTGCGTGTCGTCGCGGCGACGAACCGCGATCTCGAGAAGGAAGTGAAGTCGGGCAAGTTCCGCGAGGATCTCTTCTATCGTCTGCAGGTCATGCCTGTCGTCCTGCCGCCGCTGCGCGAGCGAAAGGGCGATGTGGTACGGCTGGCGAACTTCTACATCGATCAATTCAACCGCGAATTCCGAAAGAAGATTCAGGGCTTGTCGCCGGCAGCCGTGTCGCTCCTCGAGCAGTACCAGTGGCCAGGCAATGTCCGCGAGCTGCGCAACGCCATCGAGCGCGCCATGCTCCTCGTCGATCGCAGCCACCTCGAGCCGCAGGACTTCACGCTCACCCGGAGCATCTCTCCGGCCGAATTCGCGTTGCCGCCCGAAGGCGTCAGGCTCGAGGATGTCGAGCGTCAGCTTCTGACGCAGGCGCTCGAGCGTGCGGGCGGTAATCAGACGCAGGCGGCGCAGCTGCTTGGCATCAACCGCGATCAGGTCCGCTACCGCATTGAAAAATTCGGGCTGACAAGGGTCGATTAGGCGGCGCTGAGCGTTGCCAGAGCCGCCGGCGTTCCTCTCACGGTCAGGACCGGACATTCCGCCGTCCGGACGACCCGCTCTGCGACGCTGCCGAGCAACAGATGCGCCACGCCGCCTCGTCCGTGGGTGCCCATCACGATCAGGTTGATGGCATGGTCGTGCGCGTAATCGACGATGCCCTTCGCCGGCGATCCGAAAACGACGTCGGACGTCACGCGGAACTGTTCCTGGTCAGCCGGAGCGAGCAGCGCGTCCAGGTGCTTTTGGGCTTCCCGGTGCCACGACTCTTTGAGCCCCGGGGGCAGATACCCGTAGACGTCGCTCGCGTAGGCGGCCGTGGCGTACGGATCATGCAGGACGTGTATTACGTGGATTGCAGCCCCAAACTGCGCCGCCAGCGCCTTCGCTGTGGCGAGGGCAGCATCGGATGGAGGGCTGAAATCAGTGGGAACCAGAATGCGGGCGAATCCGCGAGTCATGACGTCCTCCTTGATGACACCGGGTGTGATTTTCATGAGTGGCAACGACAATCACACCCGCTGTCTTGAGAGCACGCCTCATGCCGTCGTAAGGACGCTTGTTACTTCAATGAAAAAGCGCGCCAGCATCTCTGATCGCGAACGAATTCGTGGCACTGCGAATTCTTCCTGGCACTGCCCCCGTGTGGTACGCTGAAGATCCTTGCCAGGCGTCGACGTCACCGGAATTCTTCTTCAGTTCGTCGTCCTCGTACTTTCACTATCTGTGCACGAGGCGGCACACGCATGGTCTGCGGACAGGCTCGGTGATCCGACCGCGCGCCGTTTGGGACGCGTCTCGCTGAACCCTGTTGTGCATGTCGACCCAATCGGCACCATCCTGTTTCCCCTGATTGCGATGGTTTCGAACGTGCCGTTGATTGGGTGGGCCAAACCGGTTCCGGTCGCTGTCCAGAACCTCAGAGGCAATTGGCGTCAGAAGTACATGTTGATTGCGGCGGCGGGCCCGGCGAGCAATCTGCTCCTCGCGATCGTGTTTGCGATCGTGTTGCGCGTGTCGTCCGGCGGATCCCCGTTCGAGGTCGTGGCAGGCCCTGGCGACCGGGTCCTGTTCAACGCGGTGACGCTGAACATACTGCTCGCAGTGTTCAACATGGTGCCTGTCCCACCGCTCGATGGCGGGAATGTTCTCGCAGGGCTGCTTCAGGGTCCGGCCGCGGAGGCGTTGGATCGAATTCGTCCCTACGGTTTCATCATCATTTACGGGCTCCTGCTCAGCGGCATACTGTGGAGTTTCGTTGATCCGATTGCGGAGTCGATTCGCTCCGTCCTCCTCTGATGACCAAAGCTCGCGTCGTTTCAGGCATGCGGCCGACTGGCAAACTCCATCTCGGCCATCTCGTTGGTGCGCTCAAGAATTGGGCGCCGCTGCAGGAGCAGTACGACTGCTTCTACTTCGTGGCCGACTGGCACGCGCTGACCACCGAGTACGCCAACACGAAGTCGATCACGTCGAATGCCATCGACAACGTCGCTGACTGGATTTCGGCTGGTGTCGACCCGGAGCGGAGCACGCTGTTCATCCAGTCACTCGTACCGGAACACGCCGAGCTCGCGTTGTTGCTGTCCATGGTCGTTCCCATTCCGTGGCTCGAGCGCGTGCCGACCTACAAGGAGCAGCAGGAGCAACTCACCGACAAAGATCTGTCGACGCTCGGATTCCTCGGCTACCCGTTGCTACAGACGTCCGACATCGCGCTCTACGACGGCCGATTCGTGCCGGTGGGCGAGGATCAGGTCGCGCATCTGGAGCTCTCGCGCGAGGCGATTCGACGCTTTCACCAGTTTTACGGTGAGGTGCTCGTCGAGCCTCAGCCGCTGCTCACACCGGTTCCGCGGCTCCCGGGCCTCGACAATCGCAAGATGAGCAAAAGCTACGGCAACACCATCGACCTGACCGACGATGCCGAGACCGTGACGAAAAAAGTGCGGCAGATGTACACGGATCCGAAGCGCGTGCGCGCGGACGTGCCCGGCACCGTCGAAGGGAATCCAGTCTTCATGTACCATGATGCGTTCAATACAAACGTTGCCGAAGTCGACGACTTGAAAGCTCGTTACCGCGCCGGAAAGGTGGGAGACGTCGAGGTCAAGACGAAACTTGCCGCGGCGTTGAACGCCGCGCTCGAGCCTGTTCGGGACCAGCGGCGCGCCGTCATGGCCAGGCCTGACCATATCCGGGAGATCCTCGTCGAGGGCTCACGTCGTGCAAAGGCGATTGCGCAGGCGACGATGGATCGCGTCAGGGACGCGATGCAGCTGAGATATTAACCCAGGACTTCCCCGACGGCCTCGACACAAGCGAACTATGGAGTAAACGTGTCCGAGCACATCGACTTCGAATCATCCCCGGATGCGTATCAGGTCAAGCTCGATGCATTCGAGGGGCCGCTCGACCTGCTCCTTCACTTGATTCGCAAGAATGAGCTGAACATCTACGACATTCCGATCGCGCTCATCACCGAGCAGTATCTCGGCTACATCACGTTGATGCAGGACCTCAACCTCGATGTGGCCGGTGACTTCCTGGTGATGGCCTCCACATTGATTCACATCAAGTCGCGAACGCTGCTGCCGCGACCCGATCCCGCCCAGGACGACGCCGGACTGGAAGAGGATCCACGCGAGGCGCTGGTCAGGCGACTGCTGGAGCATCAGAAATACAAGGCGGCAGCCGAATTACTGCACGAACGGGAGACGCTGCGGAGTGCGCAGTTCATGCGGCCCGACGAGCGGGTGGCTGCGGCGGCCGGGGAGGAGTACGAGCCCGAGCTCGAAGTGGACCTGTTCAGCCTGCTCACCGCGTTCAAGGGTGTGCTCGAACGAGCAAGCCGACGGCCGATGGTCGTATTGCCGCCGTCGCAGATGTCGATCGAGGATCGCATCAAGCAGGTGCTTGGACGGCTTTCTGAAACCGAAGCCTGCGGCTTCGAGGAGCTGTTCAGCGATGGCGATGGGTCGCGTCCGTTCCTGATTGTCACGTTCCTGGCGCTGCTGGAGATGATCAGGTTGAAGTTGATTCGGGTATTTCAGTCGGCAGGAACCGGCCCGATCCGCGTCTATAAGCGCACGCGCCCGTCGGATGCGCCACACCCGATTGACGATCCGCTGACGTGAGGTTTAGGCGGTCCAAAGAACAGGACCCGCTCTGCAGGTACCGCAGGCCGGCGCTGGTTTTCAGACCCGGCGGAGGGAACGATGTCGAACGAAACAGTCAACGAGCCGCAGACAGCGGTCGAAACACTCAACGAAGAGCCGCACACAGCCGTCGCCGTGTCGGCCGAAGTGAAAGCCGTTGTCGAAGCGCTGATCTTCGCATCACCGGAACCGATGACGCCGAAGATGCTGTTCAAGCTGCTCGCCGAAGAGCCGAAGGAAGACGTGCTCAAGGCGATCGACGCACTCAAGGGTGACTACGAGAATCGGCCAGGACTTCAAATGGTGGAAGTCGCCGGCGGCTATCAGATTGTGACGCGGCCCGACCTGCACGAATGGGTACGACGGCTGTTTCACGAGCGCTCGAGCGCCAAACTGACGGTTCAGGGCCTCGAGACGCTTGCCGTCATCGCCTACAAGCAGCCGATCACGGCGCTCGAGATCACCGAAATCCGTGGTGTCAACACTTCCGGCGTGCTGTCCACACTGCTCGAGCGTCATCTGATCAAGATCGTCGGCCGCAAGAACGTGGTTGGCCGCCCGTTCCTGTATGCGACGACCAAGGAGTTCCTGATCCGATTCGGACTCAAAGACCTGCACGATCTGCCGAAGATCGAAGATATGGCCGAGGCGCTCGGCTTCGACCCGCCGGCAGGCCTGATGGAAACCACGCCTCGCGAAGAGATGCTTCCGCTCGAAGAAGACGAACCTACTTCTTAACTTTAGACTTTAAACTTTCCACTTTCAGGGACTCCACCTCCTGTGGCGCGAGTTCCCTCCATTCACCGGGTTTGAGCCGCCTGTCAGCGAGCGTCCCGAATTTGGTCCGCTTCAAGTGTTGTACGGGGTGCCCGACGGCTTCGCACATGCGCCTGACCTGCCGGTTGCGCCCCTCGCGAATGGTCAATCGGAGCACCCCGTCCCGGTCACGACGGCCTTCGTTCAGGAGAACGACGTCAGCAGGCAGCGTTCGATGTCCGTCGAGCGGAATTCCGTTCCGCAGCCGTTCGATCGCTGCGCGATCGGGCATGCCCGCGACGCGCGCTTCGTAGGTGCGCGCGACGCCGTGGCGCGGATGTGTGAGTCGCGCCGCCAGCTCGCCATCGTTAGTCAACAGCAGGAGACCTTCCGTGTCGTAATCGAGACGTCCGACGGGGTAGACGTACTCGCGCACTCCGGTCAGTAGATCGAGAACCGTCCGCCGCCGCTGGGGATCCGATCGCGTCGTGACATAGCCCGCTGGCTTGTAGAGAAGGATATAGCGCGGTTGCGAGACGCCCTTGATTCGGCGCCCGTCGACGCGAATCTCGTCTTTCCCGGGATCGACTTTGACTCCCATCGTCAGGATCGTCTTGCCGTTCACGGTCACGCGTCCGTCGGCAATGAGCTTCTCCGCCGCGCGCCGGGAGGCGACGCCCGCCTGGGATAGAACTTTCTGAAGGCGAACGCCTAGCTCTTGAATACCTGTGCCCATAGGTTGACGAGCTTCAGAACATCTATGTACGTGGCGGCGCGATTCACTTCGGCATGCGTGATCAACTCGCTGAGCAGCACGTGAACATCCGCTCCCTTTCGCCGGAGATCCTCGCTGAAGAGCGCGGTCTCTGTCGCTGGAATCACCGTATCGCCACTGCCATGCAGCAGAAAAAGGGGAGCCGATGCGGGATGCTCGATGAGCTGCGGTGAGAGAGCCGGATCGCCCGCGCCGAGTTTCTGGAGATATGGGACAAGGGCGGGTCCCAGCTTGCTGACGGCGCGGTCGTTGACGTAGTTCAAGTAGGTCCGTGACGGCTCGGGTAGCATCATCGCTATGTCTCGGGCCGTGGCGAAGGTGGCGTTGGCCTGGTCCATGTTCACCAGAGTCAGTTGCGAGGCCAACAGGAATTTCTCGATCCCTTTGCGCAACGCCTCGACCTGATCCATCGGCACGACTCCGCGATCAGCCAGGCCATACAGGATGACGGCGACTCCATAGTCGTGCGGAGGATGTGTTTCGAGGCCCGGCACCTCCGGCGCTTCCCCCGTCGTCAGGTAGCGCAGCACACGATTCAGATCACCGTGGCCGCCGAACGAGAGCACGAATGCCACCTTGTCGCGAATCGCGGGCCGGCTCGCGGCAGAAATCGACAGACCACCGGCGAAGCTGATGCCGATGATGCCCACGCGTCCGTCAGGCGCCAGATCGGGACGTTGTGACATCCACGTGACGGCGTCCTCGATGACGTCGGTCGCGCGCGGTGTGATGCGATACGCCTGCAGATCGGGAAGCGCCATCGCCATGACCTTCACGCCGGCGCCGGCCAGATCGTCGGCGAGAGCGGTGAGGCGTGGTTCCTCGATGCCCATCGAGTGAATCCCCGGTACGAGCAGCACCGTTCG
>JBKPNV010000190.1:0-26072 GCA_046732795.1 Acidobacteriota bacterium | reverse complement strand
GGTAAGTCCACGTTCATGAAGCTGCTGACCGGCGATCAGCCGCCGCAGCGCGGCTCGGTCACTCGTCCACCGAAGCTTGGCGTCCTGCGGCAGGATCAATACGCCTTCGACACGTTCCGCGTAATCGACACGGTGATCATGGGCAATCAGCGCCTCTGGAACGCGCTCCGAGAACGCGACGTGCTCTACAGCCGCACGGACATGTCCAACGACGACGGCATGCGACTTGGCGAGCTCGAGGGGATCGTCGGCGAAGAAGACGGATACACCGCCGACAGCGATGCAGCAATCCTGCTTCAGGGGCTAGACATCCCGAACGCGCTGCACGAAAAGACGATGGCGGAGCTGCAGGGCGGACAGAAGGTGCGGGTTCTTCTGGCGCAAGCGCTCTTCGGGCATCCGGCGGCATTGCTGCTCGACGAGCCGACGAACCACTTGGACCTGGACTCGATCCACTGGCTCGAGGAGTTTCTCAACCGCTACGACGGCACGCTGATCGTCATCTCGCACGACCGCCACTTTCTGAACAACGTCTGTACGCACACCGCCGACATCGACTACGAGACGGTCATCACGTATACCGGCGGATACGACGACATGGTCCTCGCCAAAACACAGGCGCGCGTAACCATCGAGGCTCAGAACGAACAGCGCGAGAAAAAGATTGCGCAGCTGAACGACTTCATCGCCCGCTTCTCCGCCGGCACGCGGTCCAGCCAGGTGCAGTCGCGCCGCAAGGAAGTCGAACGGCTGGCGACGACGGAGCTGGCGCGGTCCAACATCCAGCGCCCGTACATCAAGTTCAAGACGAAGCGGCCGTCCGGCAAGGTTCCGCTCGAATTCGAGGGGCTCTCCAAGGCCTTCGGCGAGCAGAAGGTGGTCTCGAAGTTCAACGCTGTCGTCAACCGTGGCGATCGGATCGTGCTGGTAGGACGCAACGGCGTGGGCAAGACGACCATGCTGAAGGCGTTGCTGGCGGATGCGCCAGGCCTGCCCGCCTCACCGGGCGATGTGGACGCGGGTACTCTGAAGTGGGGACACGAGGTATCGATCGGTTACTTCCCGCAGGATGCGACGGGCCTCATCGAGAAGGGGCTGACGGCGGCGGAATGGCTGCACCGCTTCGACCCTGACGCGTCACGCCAGGAAATCCACGGCCTTCTCGGGCAGATGCTCTTCAGCGGCGAAGAAGGCCTCAAGCCGACCGAGGCGCTCTCGGGCGGCGAGACGGCGCGGTTGCTCTTGTGCCGCATCATGCTCGAGAAGCCCAACGTGCTCCTGCTCGACGAGCCGACGAACCACCTCGATCTGGAATCGATCAACGCGCTGAACGTGGCGCTCCAGAAGTACGAGGGGACGGTGCTCCTCGCGACGCACGATCAGGATCTGCTGGAAGAAGTCGGCACCCGCGTGTGGCACTTCGAGGGCGGGCGCATCGTGGACTTCAAGGGCTCTTACGAGGAACTCACGTCACAAACCGCGGCGGTGTAGTGCCAATCCCGACAGTCCTATCTTCTGCCTTCGACACTGCCGGGCCTCGCCGCAGAGCGTGATGAACTCGCGGATGAGTTGCACGCCGCTGTGGGCTGTGCCCATAGCAGCATGCATTGATTGTCTTCGCGATCTTTGCTATTTCGCACGCTCGGTATAACCCTGCGCGACGGTTGGAATCGCGATGATCGCGTTTCGCGCGCTCGGTGTCCCCCACGTGCCGTAGAACACGATGCCGAAGAGCGTCTTTCGGTCCTTGCCGCCGAAGAACGTGCCGTGCAGGCCCTGCGGACCCGGAATCGTGCCGAGGAACTTGCCGTCGGCCGCAAACACATCGACCGACTTGCCCGTCGCCACGTACAACCGTCCCTGCTGATCGACGGCGGATCCGTCGCCACCCTCGCCGCCTTGCAGCGTTCCGAACTGGCGCTGATTGGTCAGCGAACCGTCGGCGTTCACGTCGAAGGCGTAGACGATTGCGCCGTTGGTCACATAGAGCGTCTTTTCGTCTGGGCTGAGAATGATGCCATTGGCGAGCGGCACCGCCTTCCCGTACTGGGAGATGACGCCCTTCGGGCTGGCGTAGAAGACGCCGCTGTCTCTCGCGCCGGTAACGGAGAAGTACACGCCGCCGTTAGCGTCGGCAGTGAGATCGTTGATCACGCCACCGATGCATTCAAGCGGCTCGCCGTTGAATGTGTTCGCGAGCATCCGGCGATGCGGCTCCAGCTGCTCGATGCCGCCTCCGAGTCCGCGTTCGGCGACAAACAGCGCGCCGTTCTTGCTGCGCGAGACGGCACCCGCGGTATTGATGTCGCCGTAGGCGACCTTCGCAAGGCCGGTCGCCGGATCGAACTGGATGACGTCACCCGCGTCGTTGTTCGCGAACAGCACCGTGCCGTTCTCGCCGGCGATCGGGCCGTCGACGTTGTTGCCTTGCCACGACCAGACGACCTTCCAGCTCTGGACCGCCTCGAGCACTCCGGGAATCGACGTCGTCGGCGGAAGCACCGGCTCAGGCGGAGCAGCGCTGGCGGCCGCCGCGTCTTCCGCACTCGGAATCGCGAACGGCTGCGGCGGGTTCTTGCACTGCGAGAGCGTCGTCTTGTAATTCGCGTTCTGCCACGCCTGCTGACTGCTGCCGCGATCGAAGGTCGACGACGGACCTTCATTACGCGCGTCTTTGTATCCTTTCGCGCGGACGTCCCAGTTGGTGTTTGTGCAGAGCTCGCACGTGTGGCCGACGAACATCGCCGCCGCCTTCTTGTCGTTCTTGAACTGCCAGAGCAGCCAGTTCGACGCGACGTTCGCATATTCGCCGCCGCCCGGGTGATCCACAGTGGCGGTGTGGCCGGCGCCGTGGCGAGCGCCGTAGAACGCCGGCACGTTCTTGATCAGCTCGAACGTCGTGAGCGAGGCTGGTGTCAGGAAGTCGCGTTCGGCGCCGTTGATCAGCAACACGGGACCGTGGACCTTTTGCAGCGCGTCCTCGTTCGACTCCGGCCTGGCGCGCTGCACGCCGGAGTTGAAGACGCCGATGGTCTTCACGCGCGGGTCCGAGCCGAGCGTGATCGAAAGAAATCCTCCGCACGACTGCCCCATGACGGCGATGTGCTCGAGATCGACTTTGCCTTTGAGCGGCGAGCCATCGCGGGCGTTCTCTTTCTCCGCCCACGCGATCGCTTTGCGCAGATCGTCGGCGTTCTGCTGCCGTTGCGCGGCGCCCGGCTCCGGTACGTTGCCGATCACCAGGATGCCGTGCGACGCGATCGTCGTGAAAAAGCCCGAGTAGCGTGCGCTGTTGATGGCGCAGCCGCCGTCACCCCACGCCATCACCGGCAACTTGTCCTGGCCGGGGAATCTGCCGAGATCCTCCGGACGGAAGATGACGTGGCCCGGCGAGCCGAAGGCGGGTTCCGACATCACTTTGTATGGGCCGGGGATCGCTTTCGGGGCACCCTCCAGCGGCAGCGTTGTCCTGACCAGGTCGGCCCTGGGCCCCGGCGCCTGGGCGAACGAAACACCCGCAGTGAGGATGAATGCGGCAGTGAGTGCTGATTTCATGCGCAGTAGCTTAGCAGACGGGGACACGACCGGGGCTCGCGGCGGCGGATTTGTGATCGCGCGCGGCACAGGGGATGACTGGGGCGCAGGACCAGCCGCTGTGCTTATCCAGGAGTCGAAATGAGGTCAGGCACTCCATTTCCGACGTCCGAAATGCGCGTGTAAAGTCTGGTCGTACGGCTCGCGGATGTTCTCAAGTCCGCGGACGTCGTCAGTAATTCAGCGCAACAGCTGCATCAGTAACAACCGATCGATTCAGCGTTCACGATTCACTGCCTGACACCAAAGCGATTATTCAGTGGTGACGTTCTCCGCCCGTGGACCCTTCGGCCCCTGGCCAATCATGAAGGTCACTGCCTGTCCCTCGGACAAATCCTCGAACCGTGTCCCGCTGCAGGCGGAGTGGTGGAAGAAATACTCGGTGCCCTCGGGTGTGGAAATAAATCCGTAACCCTTGTCAGTCTTACGCTTGATCGTGCCGCGGTTCTTCGTCATGTCTGGTCCTCTGAGAAAAGTTCAGGTCGAGTTCATCGCGACGCCCACGATTGTCCCTTGACGTCGCGGTGAGTCTCGAGGCTTCTCACCGTTGTGAGACGACAACCCATGTATCCATTTTGGCGAGATCAACACCGACGCTACATTCACCGGTACGTGGACATACGTAGATGGCGGACCCGTTCTTCGTCTCGCTGAGGCGTCGTTGCAGCTTCGTTTGCGGCTGATGACAGACAGGACATTGGTGAGGTACCGGACTGTCGTTGGAGATCCGCATGGTGAGCCCTCGTCGCACCTATTCGAGCCGAGGCTGGAAGAAGGGATTTCGTACCAGCCACTTTGATGAGGCTGGCGGCCGGTGCCGGCCGGGAGGCTCAGGAAAGAACCTCGATTATACATGCTTGAACTGCGCTCCCGCAATTTCACCAGCGTACCAGGTGACTGATTCACGCGCGTGTGCACCCCACTCAGACTATAGCTTCCGCGACGGGTCGCGCTCAATCAATATGCCGGCGACATGAGCCTTTCTCGGCGACATCGATCATCGTGTACCGAGTGTTTTCACCAGTTTGTTGTACATCCCCATGATCAACAGCGGCGCCGGCCACTGACCGATGAATCGACTCTCGCGTTGCCGGCCCGTGAGTTCGAGCATCAGTGACATCGCCATCGAGCCGAGAGCGCCAACGAGGAACCAGTGTGACGGGATCTTGGCGGTCTGCTGCTCGATCAAGCGCGCAAGATCTCCTTCGACATGTTCGGGACGCACCACCGGTGCCGGTGGAGCTGTGCGCGACGTCTTCGCCGCAGGATTGACCTCGAGTTCAGCCATAGAACTGCTCCATGCAAGCAGGGCACCACGTTTGCTTTGGTCCTCCATGTGAACGACGATCTTATCCCCGCGACACGCGGCTCCGGGCCCCTGCTGCAACGCGACTATTGGGCCGTGCTCGGCGGATGTGCGTTGAAGCCATCCGCGGTCATGACATATGTCAAGTCGCATTTCTGCGAACTCCCGCCTGCTGCGCTGGTGAGCTTCCTGGCACCGGCAGGTCTGGAAAAAAACGCGGAGTTGGATATACGAATCAAGCCAGCGCAGTCGTGCCGTGTTCGCGTCCTTCATGAGGATCCCCAAAGCATCACTCTCGGCACGCTTAAGGGTCACCCCGAGGCCGGCCGGATCACGTTCGGTGCCTACCGCAATGCAGCTGGCGATCTCATCTTCCACATCCGCAGTCGTGCTCGCTCCGCGTCCGCGTCGACACGCGTGGGTTTTCTGGCCATCGGCGATGCGATGCAGACGAACACGTGGACGGACTTCATCAACAACACCGCGGCTGCGGTGGGTGCTTCCATCCGTGACGCCATTCGCGCCGAGACGACCGAAGTCGAGGAGTTGCCTGAGGACGATCATCCACTCGTGTCGCCCACATTCCTCGCGGTGGGTGACTGATGGCGGAGTGGCGCCTGTGGAGCAGCTGGCCGGCCGCGGCTGTGAAGGTTCGACTCGAGAGAGCGAGAACCGCCAGGCTCAACGTCGGGGCGAGCGAAGAAGAAATGACCGGCGACCAGGGTTGGCACCACTATCATTCCGAGGCAGTGATCGCGAGCGAGGCCGAGGGTGAGCATCGCTTCACACGCGCGCGCGTCGCGCTTGCCAACTATCAATTTTCTGACCCCGCCCTCGTCCTCGCGCATTTCGATCCGACAGAACCGTTGCTCGGACGCCGCATGCTTCTGGAGATTCACGTGCTCGGGCTGCACTACCTGTGTCCCGTCGTCGTGAATCGGGTCCGCGAGGAGCCGCGGGTGTTCGGGTTCCGGTACGACACCCTCGAAGGACACATCGAGCGCGGCGTGGAATGGTTCCTACTCACGAAGAACGACCGTGGGGAAATCCGCTTTCGCGTCGAAGCACGCTGGCGGACCGGCCAGTTGCCGAACTGGTGGAGCCGACTCGGATTTAGCGCGCTGGCGGGATTCTACCAGCGGAAATGGCACCGGCAAGCGCACAATCGGCTCTCGCTGCTGGCTCACTATGGCTCGACACAGCGGCCGCGGCGCGACCGGACGGGGCTCACCCATCAGGGAGTAGACGTCACGTTCACGTATCACTCGAAGCGGGGATGGTTCACATGAATACCCACACACTGAAAAGAATCGTGGCACTCGGGGCGTTGACCGGGATGCGCAGCCTGGCGGGCCTCGCCACCCTCGCGTCCGCGCAGCGGGGTGTCGGACGGCCGGCCATGGCGCTTGCGGCGGCGACCGAGATGATTGCGGACAAGACGCCTTGGATTGGCGCCCGTATCGATCCGCTACCGCTTGCAGCGCGCGCCATCATCGGCGGAAGCGTCGGCGCGCTTATCGCAGGCCAGCACGACGACAACGTCCTGCTCGGCGGCGTGCTCGGCGCGGCGACAGCCGTCGTCGCCGCTCATGTCGCCTATCACGTGCGCAAACGGCTGCCGTCGGGCGTGCCCGGTGGTCTGATCGAAGACGGCCTGGTCATCGCCCTCGCCTCGCGTTATCGTGCTCACACGTAACGGTGCCACGCGCGGGGCGTGCCGGACCTATCGCGATCCTCCCTACTTGTCTATGTGGTGCATTTCGCCGATGTCCGGTGTTGAACCTGTCAGAAACCCTTTTACGACTTCGTACAACACGATGGGCTGCGGCTTGTTGACTTCGAGGAACGCCGCCGCGTGCACGTCGACGGCGATGAGCACCATACGGGGATCGTCTGCGGTCCCGTGCCGCGGATCATCTTCCTTGGGGAACCATGCCTTCCAGTCTGGGGCATAAAGCTCGTGTATTTTCTGCCGGTCACGCGTGACGCTGGCGATGCCCGACACCGACAACCACTCCCGAGTGCGGTCCTTGTAGTACGACAGGTTGATGTGCGGGTCCCCCGCGATGTCACGCAGCTTTTGCCCGCCTTCCAACGTGACGAACCATAGATCAGCGCCTTCCGCGCGTTTCTGCGTGGCCATCGCGCGCGACTGAAGATGGCCGTCCGGCCGCCGCGTCGTCATCATGGCGATCTCGATGTCATCGATGTGTTCGTACAGTTTCTCGAGTTCAGCTTTCATCCTTACCTCCCTGGTGCGTTCCGCGCGTTCCGCGGCCGGTCGACGGTTTTCTTTTCCGCGCGACCGCCATGTTGTCCACGAGATTTGGGTACTCGCGGCCTGCTGCATGGGCCCGCGCTCGTGCCTCGCTCTTCTGCTCAGAGGAGAGTCCGCTGCTGCGCTTCGCGGGATTCTTACGCTTCCACGGCAGACGTTGATCGGAGCGCGACGTCATAACAAACTCTGGTCTATTCATGTTGGGCGCCATGGCCCTGCCGTGCGAAAACTCGTTAAATTCATGTCCGGAAAACAGGACGCGCGACAATGAGTCTCTCTCGACGCATCAGCAGTTTCTCGCAGCTGCTCGCGGCGGATGCGGGCCCGCCGCGCAGAGTTGAAAGGCTTTATTGCGAAATCATTGTTCCTACGTCGCTCACCGACACGTTCGCCTTCTTTGCAGATGCAGCCAATCTGCAGCGCATCACACCGCCATGGCTGCACTTCTCGATTCTGACGCGCATGCCGGTTGAGATGCGGGCCGGGTTGGAGATCGCCTATCGGGTCAGTCTCTACGGCGTGCCAATGCCCTGGCTCTCTCGGATCGATGTGTGGGATCCCGGCGTGTGCTTTGTCGATCGGCAGCTCGTTGGGCCGTATCGCTGGTGGCGGCACGAGCACCGGTTTGAAATCGTCCGCGGCGGGACGCGCGTCGTCGACCACGTGGACTACGCGCCTCGGGTCGCCTGGATCAGCGGCGCGCTCGTACGCCGTGATCTCCGGCGCATCTTCGCCTACCGGTACGAGGTGCTGCGTCAGATCTTTCGGGAACCGGGTCGCGACACGCAGCGCCGGTTCGTCGCCTGGGATGAGGGTCTGCCGCGCCGTCACACGACTGCGAGGGAAGACTCGTGAGGCGCAGCTTTCAGCGGCGCCGATATACCGTCACGTTGTTTACTACGACAGGCGCATTGCGGTGCAACTCGATGGTCATGGTCTGCCCGTCCTGAGAGATGACGCGGCGAGTCCCGCCGACAATGCGTCCGGCGAGCGACAGTTCCGCTTCCGCTGTGAAGGCATCGACTTTTCTCATCCGAATAGCATCACTCGTCTCTGAGCCGGTGACCGCTGCGATAACGTCGTTGTAGCTCGTGATGTACTCGAAGATGATCCTGCGTCCATCGGCATAGGTCGTGGCGACGGTCGCCTTGATGCCTTCGTGCTCGGGCTCGTACAAACGGATCTCGGATTTCGGTGGCGGGCCAGGTGCGAACGTCGATGCCGCGATGTCGAGCTCCCACGTGCCGATCACCGGATCCACCTCTGTGACTGCCGCGTCCGCTACCCGCGGTTCCGACGCACGTGTTTGAGCATGAGTCGTGATCGCGCACGCAGCCCACAGCGTGAGTGCGATGAGGGCGCAAACGCTTCGCATATGCCGGCGGATAGCGCGCGCGCAGAATTCGCCAGGAGAAATCACGCCCATCTCTGAAGTTTACAGGTAAGGTGCCGGAACGAAGCTGAACCAGACAGACAGGCAATCAGCGAGCTCCTCCGTCGTTTCCTGCCAGCGCACGGTACACTCGCGTGGAGACTGGCCCGCAGAATGGAGCTCACATGGCAAAACGTGACAACAGAACGAAACAGACGAAGAGTCGCACGACGGCTACCTCCAGAACGGAATCGGCCTCCAACCCCATCGAGCAGCGCCTGGCGACGTTTGCCGAGCAGCTCGGATGGATGGCCGGGACCATTCACGCGAAGGCCGAGGGTTGGATGGACGGCGATACGCTGAGCAAGCAGATTGCCAATGTGCGAGATGGCGCGTCGCAGCTGCTCGAACAACTCAGGAATGGCGCGACGAATGCCACGGAGCAGCGAGCGGCCGTCGCGGCGCGCCGACAAAGTAAAGGGCGGAGTGGCGGCGCGGTCGATGCGCCGGGAAAGAAGCATCGTAAGCCACCGGCCGCCGGCGCGGCGGCGAAGGTCGCAAACAGCCAGGCAGCCAAGGTGCGAGCTGCGAAGACGATGGCGAAGACGAACCGGCGCCGTGGACGCGCCTAGCAGGCGTGGCTCGGGAAGCAGCGCTCGATGCGGGTGGGGTTCGACGATCTGCCGCGCGGGCTGGCAACGATGTGCATAATCACTGAATGACATCTGACGAACGAGCTCAACTGGTCGAGGATATAAAAAAATCAGACAACCTGCGCCGCGGCATTGTTGAACGCGCCGAACTCAGTAAAGAGTTCGATATCCTCGCGGCATGGGAGGAAGTCGAGAAACTGGACGCGTCGATTACCCAAAGAATCGTCGCTGCCCGCAGGGATCAATGAATTTCTGATGACGAGGTGTCGCGATCGACAAGGTGGTACCAAGGCAGTGCTCAAGACGCACTGCCGAGTTGGTAGACCATCAACGGTGCATGAGAGTTGCTTGGGTATGGACCCCTCGAGGGATCAGCATGACCAACCCCAATCAACCGACTCAGGAGAACGCGGTGCCTCAGGATGAGACCGTAACTCCCAAAGCGGTGGTCGAGAACATTCACCGCATCTCCGAACTGGAAGCGAGTGCCAGACGCGACCTCACCGCGTCGGAGCGGATCAGTAAGGCCATTACAGACTTTGTGGGCAGCCTGCGATTCGTGCTGCTTCACGCGGCCCTGTTCGCAGGATGGGCGATCTGGAACCTCAAGGCGCCCGAAGCGTTCCGGTTCGATCCTTACCCGTTCGGTCTGATGACGATGTTCGTGTCGCTCGAGGGTGTTTTTCTCGTCGCGTTCGTGCTGATCACGCAGAACCGCATGATGCTCCACACCGAGCGCCGAGATCACCTGGGACTTCAAGTAAGTATGCTGACGGAGCAGGAACTCACAATGGTCCTCCGACTGCTGGGCCGATTATGCGAGCACGCAGGGATCCCGCCCGAATCGGAGCATCAGCGACAAGTCGAGGATTTGATGCAGGAGACCAACGTTTACCACGTGGTAGAGAAGCTGGAGGAAGAACTGCCGAAAGAATGAAGGGTTCCCACCAGCCCATGGTCCCGTTGTTGCAGCGGTCTCAACCGGAGGACAACGTATGGCCACCGTTGCGCTGATCGTCATTTTCGCCGCTGCAACTTTCGCCACGCAAACCGCCCCCGTCCAGAACCAACCGGGCCGCGACCGAATGGTGAAAGTGACGGGCTGCATCGCGCAGGCGCCGCGAACGGGTTCTCTCACCGACGATACGGGGACCGGCAACGTGCCGTCCCCAAACACGGCCGGCGTCGAGGCGAACAGCTCAGAACCGGTGAACGCATACATCCTGCTCGACGCCACACCCGTGGTGGACGGCGCTCAGCGTGAACCGGGAGAGCGGACCAGTTATTCACTTCAGGGTCTCGCCTCCGAACTGGCCAACCACAAGGGCCACCGAGTAGAGATCGCAGGGCAGTTGGTGGCTCGCGATCCCGCCGGGTCACGTCCAAATTCGACCGCGTCAGCGATACAACGTATCGCGGTCCAAAGCATCAAAATGGTGTCCGCGCAGTGTGGACCGCCACAGAAGCGGTGAGCGGGGCGACCATCATGCCACTGCGGAAACGAACGCGCACGAATCCGGAGAAATTTTCCGCGGACTGGCTGCCGCTCGACGAGAACGCGGAAATCGAAGTCTCGAGCGAGGACCCGGAGTGGCCCATCGAGGGAGCCTTGCTGCAGGAGACCACCCGCGGCTGGCGCGCCGCACATGTGGGGGCGCAGAGCTTGCGGATACATTTCGATCAACCTCAGGCTCTCAGGACAATCCATCTCGAGTTCGAGGAAACAGAACAAGAGCGCCTCCAAGAGTTTGCGTTGCAGTGGTCCGATGATGGCGGTCGGACGTTCCGACCCATCGTGCGGCAGCAGTTTTCGTTCAGCCCCGCCGGTGCGACTCGGGAGGTGGAGCACTATGCCGTCGACTTAATGGGCGTGACCGATGTCCTCCTGCACGTGACTCCTGATGTTTCGCATCGACCCGCCGTGGCCTCGTTGGCCGCGCTGCGGCTGCGGTGAGCGGTCGTGATCCTGAGATCGACATCCTCGACACGGACGTCGCCGATCCTCACACGGCGCTCCGTGCGCGGTATCGGCGAAATCGGAATACGGCGGCCGCTCGCGGAAGTGTTCCCCGTGCTTACCTGGTGACGTCCGAAGACGTGTGTTTCGGTTGTTTCGTCGTCCCTGTTCTCGACTCAGACATCAACTCGCGCGCGAGCTGAGTCAAGAGATTGTCGGCTACTTCCTCCTCGGCCAGCGACCTGTTCAGCAATTCGGCGACAGCTGGCAATCCAGCCTGCCCCGCCATGGTCCGAGCGGTTCCATACGCAGAGATCTCGTAGTGCTCCACCTTCTGGGCGGCGGCGATCAAGGCGAGGTCGGCAGACACGTCGTCTTGCTGCTCTCCTTCCGCGATAACCTCCTCGCCTTCCTCGATCAATCCGGCCATGCCTCTGCACGGTTGCGCCGTGGCGTCGTCGCCCACGAGTGCAAAGGCTTCTTTCAAGCGCTCGACCTGCGCCTCCGTCTCCTCGAGGTGTTGCTCGATTGCGAATCTCAGGGAGTCTGCGCGTGCCGCCTTCGCCATCATCGGCAGCGCTTTGACCAGCTGATTTTCAGCGTGCAGCAAGTCACGCATCTGAGCGATGAGCAGGGTCTCGATCCTGTCAGGTTCGAGCGCGCTGCTGGTGGTTCGGTCGTCGACCCCTGTCGTCTCGGAAGTGCCGCCGACGGCGTTCGCAATCTCCTGGAAGGCAGGCGCCTCCACGAACTCGAAATTCTCGTTCCACGGTCCGCGCGCGTCGATCTCTCCATCTTCGCCACGGCCGGTGGACGTGTTGAAAAACTGATCGACGAGCCCGGACGTTGGAGGAATACGGCCAATCATGAACGGGGGCTTGCTCATGCTCTCGAGCGCCGCCGCGAACGCCTTCATGTGCGTGATTTCGCGAGTCATGAGGAACTGGAGAGCGTCTTTGGTTCCGGCGTCGGTCGTGAAGTTGATCAGGCGCTCGTAAACGATTTTGGCTCTCGCTTCTGCGGCGATGTTGCTGCGAAGATCGACATCGAGCTCACCAGTGATCTTCAGATAATCAGCGGTCCACGGATTACCTTGTGAGTTGAACAGATTCACCCCGCCGCCGCCTGCGATGGCGATGAGCGGATCAGCCTCGGCGTGTTCGCGATCGAACTTCAGAGGCTTGAGGTGGAGTCGCGCCAGCGCGCCGACGATTTCCAGATGGCTCAACTCCTCTGTGCCGATATCCATCAAAAGATCTTTCCGCTCCGGGTCTTCACAATTCAATCCCTGCACTGAGTACTGCATGGCAGCCGCGAGTTCGCCATTCGCGCCGCCAAATTGTTCGAGGAGCATGTTTCCAAATTTCGGATCTGCGACATCGACTCGAACTGTGTACATCAGCTTCTTGACGTGGTGGTACATGGTGCCTCCTGCGTGGCCCTGAGGTTCAAGGCCGCGAACGACGCAAGATGAACGCCACTCGGGACCCGCGACGACTCGGGAATCGCGCGCGAATGCGTCCTCGAGTAGAGAGGCGCTCGCACGATCGCGGATTGAATCCAGAGTCGGCGACGTGTGCTCGCACATATCGATCACGCTGTCGTCGAGAACCATTTCCCGCATGTCGGCGCGTCGTCCTGATGGATGCCGCCACACCCGGATCTTCAGACCGGCGCGCGTACACGCTGGCGGGTCTCGGCAACATGGCTCGAATGACTTGGCGTCTACAGTGACGATCGTCGCGAACAATCGATCTCGCGTGTGTGCGTGGTTTGTTTCCGCGCGGCGCTCCGGCTCAAGGAGCTCCACCTTGTCGGTCACCGGCTGCCGGTCGATCTGCCAGTGTCGTATGAACCTCCCAAGTGGCTGAGGTTTTTGTAAAGCCGTCGCGGCAGAGTTGCGTGTTCTATAAGTCGTAGCGATAACCCTCCCCAAAGGCAAATGATCGCGTCGAATGCCTGAGCTGAGTGTCGCCGTACCACAACTGGAAACCGATATTCGAGATGTCGTTGTGACCTTGCTTTCGAAAGATGTTCACGCCCCGGGTTCGCGCGCAGTTCTCTCTGGTACGCAAAATGCTGTCTTGCCTGCCGCGTGCGCAAATGACTCACGTGAGTCGCACGAGCCGCGACACCCACGAGAACGTTGGAGAGGAGCGATTGATGGCGGGCAAATACACCTCAGCAGATCGGGCACAGGCCGAGGCCTTCGGCCAGGGAGCGGCTGATCAAGCAAGAGAGGCAAAGGACGCCACACTCGATGCGGCCTATGCGGCAGCGAAGAGGATCGACGAAGCGCGGCCGGTGGTCGCCGAACGACTCGGAACGGCCGCATCCGCGTTCGAAGAACGGGCTGAGGGAATTCCTGGTGGTCAGAAGGTCAAAGAGTTCGCACAGGCAGCCGCAGATCGTTTGAGCACGACGGCGGACTACGTGCGCTCGCACGACGCGAGGCGCATGATCACCGACGTCACGGCGGTCGTCCGGAACAACCCCGGACCGGCGCTCTTAATCGCGGCGGTCGTCGGATTCATAGTCGGCCGGGCAGTCGTTCGCGATTGATGAACGCCCGAAGGAGCCCTACGGTGAACGGTGATCGCTCGATTACGGACGTCTTGCAAGACATTTTGCGTAATGTGCAGGAACTCTTCCGCTCTGAGATCCGGCTTGCGAAGACTGAGATTCGCGAGGAGGCAACGCGCGCGGCTTCGTCGGCGTTATGGCTGGCCGCTGGCGGCGTCATTGTCCTGAGCAGTTGGATGCTCCTGCTGTGGACAGCTGCCTACGCGCTCTCGGCGGTCATGCCCATGTGGGCCGCGACCTTGTTGATAGCCCTCGTAACGGCAATCATAGGCGCCATCTCAATCGCTGTCGGTCTTCGGACGATCAAGCGAATCGCGCCCGTTCCGGAGCGGACGATCGGTTCACTCAAGGAGAATCTCGAATGGATCAAGCAGCCGACAAAATAGAGGCTCATATCGATCGCACGCGGGAGCGCCTCGGTTCGAACCTCCGCGAGCTCGAAGAGAAGGTCGAGGCCGCCACCGATTGGCGCGCCCATTATCAGGCGAGACCTCACTACTTTCTGGGCGGAGCGTTCGCCGCGGGTGTGTTGCTTGCCGCGACGATCCGTCCGCGGTCTGTGCGACGGACATCGGAAGCGTCTAATGCTGGTCAGTTCGGATTCGAAGCGCAGAGCCACGTTCCCCAGCAACTGGTGGAAGTGTGGGACAACGTCAGGAGTGCGCTGATCGCGTTGGCCGCAACGCAGATCACGAAATACATCGGCGAGCTGATTCCGGGATTCGACGAACACTATCAACGGATAGCGCACGAAACAGAGGACCCGCGGATGTAGAACGCGACGCACACATTGCCGGACGAATTGACATGGCGAACCAGCGACGATTTCGACAAGGCGATGGCACCGTGACACTCGGTCCCGGCGAAGTAGTCCTGCTCGACTACATGTGTGCTGCTTGTGGGCGCGCTTACGAGATGGCGCTCCAAAGCAGTGACCGCCCCATGCTCATTGACTGCAACGAAGAGCGGCTCTGCGATGGTTGCCAGAAGAAAAGCTTGGTCATGATGCTCCTCGAGCGCGGCACTCAGGTGCCGGAAGAGAGCTTGCTCAAAATGACGCTGGAAGAGCTGCTTGACCTTGCCGAAAAGCCGTGAGGCCGTTCAGGGGCTTCACTGACGTTAGACACGTCGTTCCATAACAAGACCGTGCTTTGGGTTGCCTCGGCGTGGACACGTTCTATCGGATCATTCCTGTGCGAGCCGCGGCGAGCGTTCGCGGAGTTCGTCGATCCGCTTCGAGGCGTCTGCCTTCGAGAGCGTCTCATCGAATTCCTCGCCGGTCTCGCGACACAATGTTTCCAGATATGAACGTTGTGCGTCCGTCATTGGCTCGTCCCCGGTCTTCCACTCGTCAGGCTGGCGCTGCAGTGCCGGCTGGTCTGTATCATTGCTGCGTGAGTTCTTCATGGGGCGAATAGATCGCAAAACCCGAGCCACTTCGTGAGCAACCTGACCACAAGGCCCAGACAAGCATCATAAAGTCCAGGCTCTTGTTAGCGCACGCGGTTCGCTCCGTTCGGGTGAGCACTGGCTGTGCGAGCTCAAGTGAGTGCACTATCTCGCAGGGGATCAAACATGAGAACCACGTCGGCTGCCCTTCTTCTTACTGCCTCTTCGTCGATCTGTTTTCTCTTCACGCAGGAGCTTCGCACTGCCGCAGTCGCGCAAGCGCCAGCGACAGGACAAACGACGAGCGCTGAAAGCCTGAGACAAATTATTCCCGGCCACTTCATGTACTCCGCGTTCACGGCTGGCAGGCCCTTCAGCAGCGGCATCATCGTCACGAGTGAAGGCACGGTGGTTGTCGATGCCCTGGGCTCGGAAGCCGTGGGCCGTGCTCAACGCGAGTCGATTACGAATGTTATCAAGCAGCCCGTTCGCTACCTTGTGTCGTCTTCGTTCCACGATCAGTACAGCAAGGGAAACCTGGCCTATGCGGACGTCTTCAAGATCGGACACGAGAACTATCGTGCGGGCCTTGTCGAGCAGATGCAACGCGGCGGCGCGTCTGCCGACGAGCAGCGTTCGCGCCTGCCGAACGCAACGTTTCGCGATCGCATGACGCTCCATGTCGGCGGAAAGGAAATTCAGATTCTCTATTTCGGCCGCGCCCATACGACGGGAGACTCCATCGTGTTCGTGCCGCAGGATCGAATCGCCTATCTGAGCGAGCTGTTCTTTTGCGAGGAGTTTCCCAACATGGCGCAGGGCTACGGCGTTTCGTGGCTGCGAGTGCTCGATGCCGTCCAGTCCCTCGAGGCGGATATTTTTGTGCCGGGCCACGGTCCCCTTCCGGCTGACCCGAGGGAAACGCGGGCGAGCCTCCGACGCCTTCGACAGCTGCTCGTCGACACGCGAGACGCCATTGACAGCGAGATTGCCCGAGGGGCGAGCGAAGACCAGACTGTCGCCGCGGTGAAGCTCCCGCAGTATGACAAGATGCCAAACTTCGCGGCGCAACGGGAAACGACAGTGCGGCGGATGTTCAAAGAGCTCACGGGCAGCTTGCCATAGAAGGTCTGGGCAGGTAATTGCGGGCCAGCCGCCGGAGCTCCTCGTAGACGAGCGGCGTGCCGGTGAATCCGCATCGAGCGCCTCGGCGAGCAACTCCATTTTCTGGTCGAGCGAGTTCACTAGCCCGCATCGCATGTCAGAGGCCGCTCGGTGCGGTCGGAGGGTTTTCCTTCGGCTGTGAACGGGATGAAGAGTCCGCTGCCAAAATGGAACCGGCGCCCGGGATGATACGCCTATCGGCGCTGGCGTCAGAAACTCAAACGTGCTCCCAGTTGCGCCGTGCGTGGTGACATCGACGTCAGAAGACGCCCGAAGTCGGGCGACGTGATGTTCGTGTTCGGATTGTTGTAGTTGATCCGATTGAATGCGTTGAAGGCGTCCATCCGGACGTCGAGCCGAACCGTCTGGCTAAGGCGGAAACCCTTCGTCACCGAGAGGTTCACCGACCAGTTCCCAGGCCCGCGAATGAGGCCGGGATTCGCGTTCCCCGGCCGCAACGTGGCCGTCGTGATCGAGGAGACGGGTACGAGCGCGAACTGGCTGCGGTCCAGGTATAGCCGCGTGTCGCGGTAATCGTCGAGCACCGGATCGTCACCGATCAGATCGGGTCGGCTATTGGGGATTCCCGACGGCTGTGTCACGCGCAGCGGAACGCCGGTGCGCGCCGAGAGAATGCCTGAGATCTGCCAGCCACCCAGAATCTGCGAGAGGACTGCACCGTCGGGCGAGGGCAGCTGGTAGATCGCGTCAAATGAGATCCGATGCCGCGCTTCCTGCGACAAGGGGTTGCGATCGTAAAACGGATCGAAGAAGTCCTGCGTGACGAAGTAGTCGCTGTTGACGAAGTTCGACGCGAGCGACCCGCCTTGCTCGGCGAAGCCACGGCTGTAGGTGTAATGGAATCCGAGCCCGAGGTCGTCATCGAAACGCCGCCGCACCGACGTTTGCAGCGCGTCATAGACCATCGTCTGCTCGCTGGTGACGTAGACGCCGCTCGGTGTACCGAGGGCCGGGTTCGGGCGCGCCCCGGTCTGCCGATCGAACGCACTCGCCAAGGGACGGCTGAGCGGGAAATTGCGCCCGTCTGTCCGGATGTATCCGGCCTCGGCCATCCAGGCGCCGCCGAGCGATCGCTGTACGTTGATCATGCTTTGAACCGTGTACGGCGCGCGGATGTCCGGGTCGATGAGCGAGTAGATCGCCTTCTTCCCCCCGTTGTCCGCGCGAACGATATCCTGAATCTCCTCCGCGTAGTCGGGCCACTTGAGACTGCGTGCGGCCAGATCCGTGCGGTTGTAATTGGTCGCGGCGCCGATGAACGGGTCCGCGACGTTGTTCTGGATGAGCGCGAGCATGATCGGGCTGAACAGCACGCCGGTTCCACCGCGCACCACCGTCTTCCCGGCTTCATCGAGTGTCCACACGAAACCGGCACGTGGGCCGATGTTCAACATGTCGGGGTTATAGATGTCGTCAGGCGGTCGCGGCGGCCCGAAATCCATCTTGTTGAGATCGGTCGGAGATTCGAGGTTGACGATCTCCGCGGGGCGATCGCTCGTCGCTTTCACACGAAAGGCGGGGTAGAAATCAAGGCGCACGCCGAGATTGAGCACCAGCCGTTGCGAGGCGCGCCAATCGTCCTGCAGGAACGCTCCGTAACTGTCGATGTGTGCGTCGTGCGGCGGCTGGCCCGACTGCAGGTTCATGGAGTTGGGCCGGTTCGCCAGCAGGTCGGGGATCGTCTGGAAGCTGTAGTTCGGATTCTGCGGATTGGTCTTGCTGCCACCCTCCCGCGACCATCGGAACCCTGCCTTGAAGTTGTGCGAGCCAATGAACCGGCTGAACTTCTGCTCGGCACTGTAGGACCGGCCCCGCATCGCGAGGACCTCGGCGAGCGGCGTGGCAAAGGCGCCGGCGATGGTGAACTCCGGGATGCGGGGGCCCGGGTCGGTCAACTCGACGTCCCCGGTCACCGTCGGGTCGATCTGCATCCAGAAGTCGTTCAGCCGGTCGAGCGAGCTGCGGTTCCAGCCAAAGCGCGTCTCGGAGACCCACGTCCCACCGGCGCGGACGTATTGCGCGGCGACTCGATCCTGTTCGTTGAGGAAGCGCTGGTCGTTGCCGCTGCCGATGTAGATCGACGGATTCACCGTCTCAGGTCGCATTCTGCTGTACGTCACCGACAGGGTGCCACGGGATACGTTCACGTCCGCCTTGGCGAGCCACGTGTCGTCGCTGCGCGTGCGCGGCCGCGCTGCACGGTAGCGGCCGATGTTGGTGTCGATCGGTTCGTTGGGCAATGGCGTCACGTCGAGTACGGCGACGGTCTCGGGCATCGGGAGTGCGGCTAAGATCTGGTTCCGCAACTGCTGTGTGGGAACCGTGCCGTTCACCGTCACACCGAACGTTTCGCGATAGCCTTCGAATGCCGCGAAGAAGAACGCGCGGCTGCGTACGACGGCACCGCCCAGCGTGCCGCCGTACTGGTTGAAGCGAACGTCCGGCTTGGGCTGCGAAGCCGGCAAGAAGGGGTCGCGCGCCAGCAGGCTCTCATCCTGCCAGTTCTCGAAGAGCGAGCCGTGGAACTGGTTGGTTCCCGAGCGCGTCAGCATATTCACCTGGCCGCCGACCACCCCGCCGTATTCCGCAGGCAATATGCCTTTGACCACCTGCACCTCGGCGACTGCCTCGATGCTCATCACGCTGATCTGGTTCTGCGCGCCGTAGGAATTCAGCCCGCGCGTCTCGTTGTTCGCCGTGGCGTCGGTGCCGTCCACGGTGATGGCGGTCCCGCCCTCGGCCACTCCATTCAGCCGGATATTGCCGCCGCCGGCGAGCCCGGTCGACGCTTCGGTGACGCCTGTCGACAACGTCAGGAGGCCGGTGATGTTCCGTCGTGAGAGGGGCAGCGTCCGCACCTCGTTGGCCAGCATCGATTCCTTTTGTGCGGCTGATGCCGTTTCGACGAGCGGTGAACGTTCTGAAACGGTGATGGTCTCCTCGAGCTGCCCGACTTCGATCGTGAAGTTCTGTCGCACGGTCTGACCCGCGAGCAACTCGAGCGCGTCGTTCGTATACGCCTTGAAGCCCTGCAGCTCGATCCGAAGCGTGTAGCGACCGCTTGGCAGCGCCGTGAACGCGAACTCGCCGCTCACGTCGGTCACGGTCTCCCGAGAAAGGCCTGTTCCCTGGTTCAAAACAGTCACGAGCGCCCCAGGAAGCGAGGAAGCCGTCGAATCCCGAACGACACCGTAAAGCGTTGCGGTGGTCACCTGCGCAGAGACACCCGATGTCGTTAAGAAGAAAAGGACAAAAGAGACGCTCAACGCCAAATGACGCACGGCACACCTCCTTGGGGGAGAGCTATATATACGGGATGATGGGCGAGGATCAATGCACCCGAATGAGCACATCCGTGCGTCCAGCACGCTATCGCTACGGGCCGGAGGCGAATCCGCCACGTTTAGGAAAGCAGCGCCACGCCCGGCTAACGATCTCGTCTGCGAGGGATTGTGCGCGAGCGTGTCTGACTGCCGGCCTTTTCCAGCGCCAGCAGGGTCTCTTTGGCCTTCAGGCCTCCCGCGAACCCTGTGAGAGCGCCGGAGGCTCCAATGAGGCGATGGCACGGTGCGATGATGGCGATGGGGTTTTTGCCATTCGCCGCTCCTACGGCCCGCGTAGCCTGAGGGTTTCCCAACTCACGAGCGATCTGTCCGTACGATCGTGTTTCTCCGAACGGAATGCGAAGAAGGGCACTCCACACTCGCTTTTGAAACGCGGTGCCGATGAAATTGAGTTTCATGTCGAATGTGTGGCGTGTTCCAGAAAAATATTCTTCGAGCTGACGTGCGGTCTCGACCAGCACCGGGTGGTGTTCGTCTTCGGTCACGATAGTCAGGCGCACCCGCCTCGGGTCATCGTTCGCCCACAAGATCGCTGTGAGTCCATTGTCATTGCCGACAAGCACGAGGCCGCCGATCGGTGATTCGACCTTCTTGCACACGAACGATTCTGCCGCGCGAGGGCGTTTGTCTTTCATGTTCTTATTCCGTGTTCTACGTCCCCGGACTCGGCGTTTTTTCGAGGTGGTGCGTGTCACCACACGGCTGACGTTTTCCTTCGGCCCGCGCGGCCGATGTAGACCCGGCTTCGAAGCCGACCTCGCGGGTTGACCTGTATGCCGGGCCGGCTTTTTGCAAGGCGACACCCGCATCGCGGTAGTAAGGAGCGTCTATGTCGGATGAGCTCGCGCACGTCTCGCTTCGAGTCAATGGGTCAGTCTACGCGCTTACGATCGATCCCCGCGTCTCCTTGTTGGATGCGCTGCGCGATCACCTGAGTCTGGCTGGAACCAAGAAAGGGTGCAATCAGGGCGCTTGCGGTGCTTGCACCGTCTTGGTCGATGGTGAGCGCATCAACTCCTGTCTGACTCTCGCGCTGCAGTATGAAGATCGCAACATACAGACGATCGAGGGGCTGACGCAAGACGGTGTCTTGCACCCCATGCAGGATGCGTTCATCACCCACGATGGATTCCAATGCGGCTACTGCACGCCCGGTCAGATCTGCTCGGCGATCGCGATGGTGACGGAATGGAAGAGGGGAGCGCCCAGCGCCGTGACCAAGCCAGACTCATGGCCTCAGCTGACGGACGATGAGTTGCGGGAGCGCATGAGCGGAAACCTGTGCCGCTGCGGTGCGTACGTCGGCATTCGAGCGGCAATTCGCGAGGCCTTCGCGGAGATGTCGCGATGAACCCGTTCGAGTACGTGAGGGCTGCTGATCATCAATCGGCGATCGGTGCCGCCGCGAGCCCCGCTGCATCCGCGCGGTTTCTTGCCGGAGGCACGAATCTGATCGATCTCATGCGTGAAGGAGTCGAGCAGCCTCGTCTCCTCGTTGATATCACCCGACTTCCTTTAGCCGCGGTCGAGGAGCACCCCGGCGGCGGCCTGCGGATTGGCGCAATGGTCAGGAACAGTCATCTGGCGTCGCATCCGATTGTGCGCGAGCAGTTTCCGCTCCTCTCCGAGGCCATTCTGAACGGCGCCTCCGCACAGCTTCGCAACATGGCCACGACGGGCGGCAACCTCATGCAGCGCACGCGCTGCTACTACTTCTACGACACGGCGACACATTGCAACAAGCGCGAGCCGGGCAGCGGCTGCGATGCCATCGGCGGGTTCAACCGCATCCATGCGATTCTCGGGGCGTCCGCTCAGTGCATCGCGACGCATCCGTCCGACATGTGTGTCGCCTTGGCCGCGCTCGATGCCACTATCAACGTCGAGGGCCCGACGGGGGCTCGCGCGGTGCCATTCGCGGAGTTTCACCGGTTGCCGGGCGAGACACCAGATGTCGATACGGCTCTGGTACGTGGCGAGTTGATCACGTCCGTTGATCTGCCCGGCTCCAGTGCCGGCCTGCGCTCGGCCTACCGCAAAGTGCGTGATCGGGCCAGCTACGCCTTCGCCCTCGTATCTGTTGCTGCGGCGGTGCGGATCGCGGATGGACGGATCCGCGACCTGCGTCTTGCGCTCGGCGGCGTGGCGCACAAGCCGTGGCGCGCCGTCGTGGCCGAACGCACGCTCCTCGGGGCGATTCCGACGCGCGACGCATTTGCGCGCGCGGCTGACGCCGAGCTTGCGCCGGCCGTGCCGCAGGCCCACAACGCATTCAAGATTCCTCTGGCGAGACGCACAATCATTGCGGTGCTCTGCGAGCTCGCGGGAGTCGAGGGAGGTGTGGAATGAGCATCATGCGACGAGTGATCGAGCGTGTGGTGCAGGTTCTGCCCGATCGCCAGCAGGACGAACTCCATAGCGCTCGCCGATATCTCAGCCAGCCGCTGGATCGGTTGGACGGAATCGACAAAGTGACTGGCGAGGCGCGCTTTTCGGCGGAGTATCCGGTCGAAGGTTTAGTGCACGGCGCAATTGCCTGCAGCACGATCGCGAAAGGAGTCATCTCGCGCATCGACACCAGCGCGGCGGAACAGGCGCCAGGCGTCATGAAGGTCTTCACCCATCTCAACGCCCCGCCAATGAAGGTGCCGGAGCCGTTTTCCATCGGGGCCAATCCGTCGGTGGGCGGCTCGGCCGTGAAGATACTGAACACCGATCGAATCTCCTGGAACGGGCAGCCGATCGCGGTTGTCGTCGCTGACACTGAGGAACGCGCCGAGTACGCGGCCTCGCTCATCGCGGTGACGTACGCCGTCGAGGAGGCCGTCACCTCATTCGAGAGCGCCATCGCACATGCGCACACGCCCAAAGACGTGCTCGGCGAATCACCTGAATTGGTCAAAGGAGATGCGGATGCGATCCTGCGATCGGCATCGCATCGAGTCGACCTCACGTTCACGACGCCACCCTACAATCACAACGCCATCGAGCCGCACGCGGCGATCGCGGTCTGGGAAGGAGACGATCGGCTGACCGTATTCGATACCAGTCAGTTCACGGCTGGAGGGGCGAACAGCCTGGCGTACGTCTTCGGCTTGAAAAAAGGGAACGTAAAGCTGCTGGCTCCGTTCGTCGGCGGAGGCTTCGGCGGCAAGGGCACGATGTGGTTCTACAACCAGTTGTGCGCGATGGCGGCCCGCGAGATCGGCCGGCCTGTGCGCATCGCACTCTCGCGCGCAGCCGTGTTCCGGATGGTTGGAGGTCGGACCCCCTCACGGCAGCGTGTCGCTATCGCGGCTGACGAAAAGGGCTCGTTCACCGCGTTCATCCACGAAGGCGTCACGGCGCAGTCGATGGACAATCACTTTCCCGAGCAATTCAGTTTCCCGCCACGGCATCTCTACGCGATGCCGTCGTATCGAATCGGTCAGCAGGTCACGGCCGTGAATCGCGTCGCGAACACGTTCATGCGCGCGCCGGGAGAGTCCATTGGCACCTTCGCGGTCGAGAGCGCGATCGACGCACTCTCATACGAGCTGAACATCGATCCGATCGAGCTGCGGATGCGGAACGAGCCAGACACCGATCCGGTCAGCGGCCATCCATTCTCGAGCCGTTACCTTCGCGAGGCCTATGCCATGGGAGCCGAGCGCTTCGACTGGCGCACGCGTCCGGCCGCCGTGCGGGCGCAGCGCGATCGAGGGTGGTTGATCGGCCAGGGGGTGGCGACGGGAACGTATCCCGTGTACCGGATGGTGACGGCGGTCCGGCTGCGGCTCAATGACGACGGGACGCTCGTCGTCCAGACCTCGTGTCAGGAAATGGGGATGGGAACGGCGACCGTGCAGACGCAGCACGCCGCAGACCGCCTGGGACTGCCTCTCGATTGCGTCCGCTTCGAGTATGGAGATAGCAGCTTGCCCTGGGCTGGCGTCGCCGGCGGATCGTCGCAGACAATCAGCGTGGCACTGGCGGTGCAGGAAGCCGCTGGCAAGCTGGTGACGGAACTGCTGTCGCTGGCGCGGAAGAACGGCACCTCGCCGCTGGCTCAGGCTGATGCGAACGACGTACAGCCGGCCAAATCGGGCCTGTTCCTGAAAGAGCTGCCGGCGATCGGCGAGACCTACGTCGAAATTCTGCGCCGCGCCGACCGGGCGTTCGTGGAGATCGACGTCACGACCGGGTCGCCGCTCGAGATCATGAAGTATTCGATGCACTCGTACGCCGCACAATTCTGTGAGGCTGCAGTGCACGAGGAGACCGGAGAAGTCAGGATCCGGCGTTGGGTGGGCGCATTCGACACGGGCCGCATTCTGAATCCGAAGACCGCCACGTCGCAGTTCAGGGGCGGCATCATCATGGGCATCGGCATGGCGCTGATGGAAGAGACGATGTTCGACGATCGGACGGGCCGCATCATGAACCCGAGCCTCGCGGAGTATCACATCCCGGTGCAGGCCGACGTTCCCGAGATCGACATCGTCTACACGGATGTCGCCGATCCCAAGACGCCGTTGGGTGCACACGGCATCGGTGAAATCGGCATTACGGGTGTGGCCGCCGCCATCGCCAACGCGGTGTATCACGCCACCGGCACGCGCGTGGCCGACCTCCCGATCACACTCGACAAGTTGCTGTGATCGCAAGCCTCTAAAACGCGACGACGTTGAGCGAGGAGCCGACAGAATATGGTCCCGACCTGATCGTCAAGACCCCGCGGGAGCGGCGAGTCGCTCGATTGCGCTGCGTTTCGCCCGCGAGCGCCAGAGCACGTAGATTGGCAACCCGGCCGCGAGCACAGCGAGGTTCAGAATCGTGAAGCGCGGTTGCTCGCGAAACGAATTGGCGAAGATGCCGACGCAGGCCGCGAGGAAGAACAGCGGAACGGCCGGATACAGCGGCGCGCGGTAGGGTCGCGGCCGATTGGGCTCTCGTCGTCGCTGCACGATCACGGCAGCGACCGAGAGCGCAAGAAACGGCCACATGCCCAGGATCAACGTGCCGACGAGTTCCTCGAAGTTGCGGACGTACAGGTACAGGACGCCGCCGGCGCCGATCAGTGCGACGGCTACGTGCGGTGTACGGTGGCGCGGATGAACAACACCGACGGACCTGAAGAAGAGCCCGTCCCGAGCCATCGCAAAAAACACCCGCGGGTCGGTCATCATGCCCGACTGGTTCGAGCCGAACGTGGATACCGCCATCAGCGCAGCGACGAGCGCGCCACCGGCAGCCCCGAGCACATGCCGCGCGACATCCGCGGTGACGAGGCTCGAGGTCGTCACGTCATGCGGCGACAGCACAAGGACCGACGCGTTGGTCGCCAAGTAGACGGCGACCACGATCAGCACGCCGCCGCCGAGCGCACGCGGCAGGGCGCGCGCCGGATTCTTCAGTTCGCCTGCCAGCTGCGGCACCCATTGCCACCCGTCGTACGCGCCCATGACCAGGATCAGCGCCAGGCCGAAACCTGGCCAGCTGTGCGTCGCTATTGTGACTCTGGTACGCCACGCGAGATCGATGCCATCCGAGAACGCGTACGCCAGCGCTGCGAGCGTCACGAGGCCGCCAACTTTGATCCATGTGGCCGTGTTCAATACCAGCGCGCCGACGCGAACCGGACGAATGTTGAGAGCGACCAGCAGCAACAGCGACGCGGCGCCGATCTCACGTTCCCATCCTTGCAGCGCTGGAACGATGCGCGCGATGGATTGGCCGAAGATCAACGCGCCCCCTGCGTACGCCGCGGGGTTCACGACCAGCATTCCCCAGCCGAAGAGGAACGCAGCCCAGGGACCGTAGGTCTCGCGCAGGAACACGTACATTCCACCAGTGTTCGGAAACGACGCCGCCATCTCGGCGAGCGACAGTGCGCCCGCGAGCGCGATCGTTCCCCCGAGCACCCACAACACAACGAGCGAGCCCAGGCTATCGATGCGGCCGGCGACGAGTCCGGGTGTCTGGAAGATGCCGCTGCCAATCACCGAGCCGACGACCACCGCGGTGGCCGTCCAGGTGCCCATCTCGCGGGCGAGTCGCGGTTCTGCGGGCGCGGCGCCCGATGCGAGCGCCATCTGGGGGATGTGAGCTTAGCACGCATAACGGCACAGCTATAATTCGCTCCGACGTCGCTCGCCACGGGGCAGTTGCTTGTTGCTTGGGCCCCACACCATCCAGGCGCCGCTCGGAGCGGGTGGCATGGGCGAGGTCTATCGCGCACAAGGTGCACGTTTGCATCGTGACGTCGCGATCTCAAAGTCATTCCTCCCTCGGTCGCCGACAATCCGCATGCGCTGGCCGGTTCGAGCGCGAATCACACGCGATTGCGGCGCTGTCTCATCCCAACATCCTGACGATCTTCGATCTCGGGCACAGCAACGGACGTCCGTTCGCGGTGATGGAACTGCTCGA
>JBKPNV010000189.1:0-33393 GCA_046732795.1 Acidobacteriota bacterium | reverse complement strand
AACGGCCAGACGACGCGATCGTAGTCATCTTTCGTGACTGTTCCGCTCGCGCGCACGCCGACGATTCCCGCCGGCAGATTGTGGAGTGTTTCGAGCAAGGCGCCTCGCTACTGCTTGCATTCTCCAATGCGCTTCGCGCTGACCTTCGACGTGATCGTTCCGTGCTTCGTCTTCCCTTTGGAGACGTTGTTGTACCAATCCGGGCCGTACGTGACGTCGTTGGCGTAGGTTGAGGTGCCGTCCTTATCCTTGCAGGTCATCTTGAAAGTCAGCTTCCCTCCGGCTGCGGTCTTGACGTCGCTCACCTTGCAGCTGGTCTCCTGTCCGGCGGCGGCTATCGTCTTCACGACGTCTTTCGCGTCTTCCGGCGTCATGCACAACGTATCTTTGTGCTTACCGGCGTCGCCTGCCGCCTCGGTTTCGTGAACACGTTCGTACAGCCCTGGCGTGAGACTCACTTGCGCCGCAGCCCGTGTGCACGTGGCGAGCGAAATCGCAATGACGATAATCCCTGCTCCGGTCGTTTTCATCTGTCACTCTTCCTTCCAACGATTGATTCGAAGCTGCCAGGGCTGTGCGGCTCGCCCAGGGCCTTACGTATGATCGCTGCTGCTGCCGGGAACTCTTTCTTCGCATTGCAGCAGAAGACACCCTCAGCAACGTTCAGTGGCGTCCAGCCCAGCGTCGTCTTCGTGCGCACGTCGGCGCCCTGATCGACGAGGTACTGCACGATGGACGGCTGGTTGGACATGATGGCACCGATGATCGGTGTGCTGCCGTTCCAGCGCGGATCGCCGACGCCGAGGTCGAGCAGCTTGTCGATGTTGTGCGGGTAGTAGAGGAGCGTGTACTCCACGTCGCCTTCCATCGGGTAGTCGCCGAAGTTGGCGCGTGCATTGACGTCGGCGCCCAGCGACACGGCGAACTTCACCGCCTCGAGCCGTTCTGCTTCGGGGACTCCCGTAAATGGACCTGGCGTCTCACCCTCCCAGGTATCCAGACCGGCCGCTACCATCAAGGGCGTCACGCCGGTGAACGTCGTGATCGTCGGGTCCGCCTTGAACTCGATCAGCAACCGCATCAAGTCGATATCGCCGTTCTTCGCCGCAACGTAGAACGGTGTTGCGCCGCGGTAGCTGATCAGATGACGTCCCAGCCGGATGTTCGGCGGGTTGCGCGCGGTGCCGCCTTCCTTGCCGAAGCGCGGCTCGTTCCACTCGACGCGTGTGTTGGGATTCGCGCCGTGCTCGAGGAGTTTCCTGGCGAGCTGGATGGCCGTGACGTTCCCGGTCTGCTGCGGAGTGCCTACCGGCGTGTTGCCAACGCCCGCGGCGCCGTCGGCACCGGGTTTGCGCAGCCATGCGACGGTGTGGAGCGGCGACCCGCGCGGGTCGGGCAGGTTGGGATTCGCGCCGTGGTCGAGCAGCATCGACGCAAGCTCGAAGTAGGCGTTGACCGCAGCCACGCTCAGTGCGCTGGAGCCATCCGGCGCAACGTCGTTGACGTTGGCACCGCGCTTCAGCAGCGCGGCGGCTGTTTCGACGTGCGCGTTGCGAACGGCAAACAGCAGTGGAGTGAAGCCGCCGGTGGATTTCACCGTGGGGTCGGCACCCGCTTCGAGGAGGACGTCGGCTGCGGCGGTATTGCCTTCGGCGGCAGCCCACATCAACGCGGTCTGACCTTTGTACGGTTCCTTCGTATCGACCCTCGCGCCGCGCGTGAGCAGCAGCCTCACCGCATCTGGCTTTCCCGACAGCGCCGCCGTCATCAGCATCGTCTGACCTTCTTCGGCCGTGCCGTTCGGGTCGCCGCCGGCGTTGAGCAGGCGCTCGATGATCGCGGTGTTGCCGTTCATCGCGGCGAGATAAAGCGGCGTGATGTTGTAACGCGTCGATGCCTTGACGTTGGCGCCGGCGCCGAGCAGAAGGTCGACGAGCTGCACGTCGTTTCGCTGCGCGGCCCAGTGGAGCGCGGTGAAGCCGTCCGGCTCGGTGGCGTTGACGCTGATCTTTTGTTTCAGAAGCGCGCGAACTGACTGAACGTCCTGCTTCTTGACCGCGATGATCAATGGCGACGCGCCTTCGCCTGCCGGCTTCGGCGCGGCAGGTTGGGCTGAGACGGACGTCGGCACCGTCAGGCAGCCGATGATGACAACATGAACCCAGCCGCTAAACCTCATCTCTCCTCCGTCGCTCGCGCCACGGGGTAATATAACCTCGTATTTGAATGCCTTATAGAGGTTTACTCTGGTTGGCCGTTCTGAGCTTTGCAGTTGCGCTCGCCGCTGCGAGGCCGGGTGCGCAATCGCCTGCAGCACAGCCTCAGCCCGCGCCCGCCGCGGCGTCTGCGGCAGTCCTGCAGCAATACTGCGTCACGTGTCATAACGAACGCCTGAAGACCGGCGGCTTGGTGATCGATCCAGCCGATGTCGCCAATGTCGGTTCAGGGGCGGACCGCTGGGAGAAGGTCGTTCGCAAGCTGCGGACACAGTCGATGCCGCCACCGGGTGCGCCCCGCCCGGATGCCGCGAGCTATGACCGCGTGGCCGCGTTCCTCGAAACGGAGCTGGATCGGACCGAGGCCGCGCGTCCTCATCTCGGCAAGCTGCCGCTGACGCATCGCCTCAGCCGCACTGAATATCGAAACGCCGTCCGCGATCTGCTCGCGCTCGAGTCGCTGCCGCGTGAGGTCAGCATCGATTACCTGCTGCCGCCGGACAATATCAGCAGCGGCTTCGATAACATCGCCGACCTGTTGTTCATTTCGCCGAGCAACATGGAGCGTTACCTCGACGCCGCGCGGAAGATCAGCCGCCTGGCGATAGGCGATCCGGCGATGCCGGTCATGGTGAACATTCATCGCCTCGACCCGGAGCATCCGCAGGACGAGCGCGTCGACGAACTGCCGTTCGGTACCCGCGGCGGCATTGCTGTGCGGAGCGAGTTCCCGGTGGACGGCACGTACATCGTCAAAGTGGATGTCGGCGCCGCGAACGGCCATGATCTCGAAGTCACCGTTGATGGCGAACGCGTTGCACTACGGTCGCTCGGTGCCGGCGGACCTGGGGCTCCGTCAGTCGATGCACCGCCTGGTCAACCCGATCCCTCGGATCCCGACCCCACGCCGCCCTCCGTTGATCGACCGACCGCGCAGGGCCGAGGCGCGGGGCCGACGGACGCAGCAGGTTCGGCGGGTGCCGCAGGTGCGCGCGGCGGCCGCGCCGGCGGTCGAGGTCGAGCCGCCGCACCCCCTCCGCTGGAGTTCCCGCTCGCTCTGACGGCCGGCCCCAAGCTGATTGGTGTTGCATTCGTGCAGCGCACGGAGGCGCGCGACGAAGCAACGCTCCGCCCGCGCATGCGCAGTCGCGGCACGCAGCCGGCGATCAACAGCGTGACGATCAGCGGTCCATACAAAGTCACCGGCTCCGGCGATTCGCCGAGCCGCCGGCGCGTGTTTGTCTGCAGGCCCGCCTCCGCAAAAGGCTCCGGCGAGGCGGAGCCTGGGCGACGGTCGCCGGAGATCGAGGCGAGCGAAGTCGGATGCGCGCGGCGGATTCTGTCCACGCTCGCGCGCCGTGCGTATCGCCGCCCCGCCAACGAAACCGACCTCAGGGACCTCCTGCCGTTCTACGAACAAGGCCGCAAAGAGGGTAGCTTCGATCTCGGCATTCAGAAGGCGCTCGAGCGACTGCTTGTCAGCCCGCAGTTCCTGTTCCGCATCGAGCGAGAGCCTTCGACTGTCGCGGCCGGTACGGCCTATCGGGTGAGCGATCTCGAGCTCGCCTCGCGGCTATCGTTCTTCATCTGGAGCAGCATCCCGGACGACGAGCTGCTCGATAGCGCTTCCTCGGGGAGGCTGAAGGACCCGAAGGTACTCGAGCAACAGGTGCGCCGCATGCTCGCCGACCCGCGCTCTGAATCGCTGGTCACCAACTTCGCGGCGCAGTGGTTGTACCTGCGAGACATCTCGGCCAAGCTGCCGGACGAGATCCTGTTCGCCGACTTCGACGAAACGCTGCGCAGCGCGATGCAGCGCGAGACGGAGCTGTTCGTCGGCAGCGTGTTCAGGGAGAACCGCAGTGTCCTCGATCTGCTGCGCGCGAACTACACCTTTCTTAACGAGCGGCTCGCGCGTCACTACGGTGTCCCGAACATCAAGGGGAGCTATTTCCGGCGCGTCACGTTCCCCGAAGGAAGTGTCCGGGGTGGGTTGCTGGGGCAGGGCAGCGTGCTGACGATCACCTCGTACTCGACGCGAACGTCCCCGGTGCTGCGTGGCAAATGGGTGCTCGAGAACTTGCTCTCCGCGGCGCCACCGCCTCCGCCCCCTAACGTGCCATCGCTGAACACGGAAAAGACGCCGGGCAAGCCGTTGACGTTGCGCGAGGCGATGATCCAGCACCGTGCCTCGCCGGCATGCGCCGGTTGCCACGCGCGGATGGATCCGATCGGCTTCGCGATGGAGAACTTTGACGCCGTCGGGCGGTGGCGCGAGCGCGATGGTGAGCAGCCGATCGATGCGACCGGCGTTTTCCCCGAGGGGACGAAATTCGATGGCATTCCCGGGCTGAAGAAGGAATTGCTGCGCCAGCCGGAGCAGTTCGTCGGCACGGTGACCGAGCGTCTGCTCATGTACGCCGTCGGCCGCAACCTGCAATACTATGATGCGCCCACCGTGCGCGCCGTGATGCGCGAGGCGGCGCCGGCAGACTACACACTGGCGTCGCTGGTGCTCGGGATCGTGAAGAGCCGACCGTTCCTGATGCGAGAGGCTGGAGGCGAGTGATGTTCGTCACCAAGAAGTCGATACCGCGGCGGACGTTCCTGCGTGCCATGGGCACGACAGTCGCACTGCCATTCCTGGATGCGATGGTGCCCGCGCTGTCGGCGCGCGCGCTCATGCCCACGCCGCGTTACGGCTTCGTCTACATCGCCAACGGCGTCATTCAGAACCTGTGGACGCCTGCCGCGACCGGCGCCGGTTTCGATCTGACGCCGACGCTGCAGCCGTTCGCCAGCGTGCGCGACAAGATTTCCGTGCTCAGCGGCCTTTCGCACTTGCAGGCCGATACGTTCGGTGACGGCACCGGCGATCATCCGCGCGCGACGGCCGTCTGGTTGACGGGCGTGCACGCCTACGACCGGGCGCGGCCCGGCGTCGAGGTGAAGCTGGCGACCACGGTGGATCAGATCCTGGTGCAGGAAGTTGGCAAGACGTCGCAGATCCCGTCGATCGAGATGTCGGTCGACTTTCCAACACAGGGCTCCTGCGATTCGGGCGACTGCTTTTACGTGAACACCGTCTCGTGGCGCAACGAGACGACGCCGAACAACACCGAATCGCATCCGCGGATCCTGTTCGAACGGCTTTTCGGCGACGGCGGCAGCAGCGAAGCGCGTCTGGCGCGGGCGCGGTCGGAAGGCAGCATCCTGGACTCCGTTCGTGACGAGGCGAACCGCGTGGCCAAGAGTCTGGGACGCGGCGACAAGAACAAGCTGCACGAATACCTCGACTCCGTGCGCGAGGTGGAGCAGCGCATCCAGAACGCGGAGTCGCAGCCGGTCGACATCGAGCTGCCGGAGCGGCCGACGGATATTCCGTCCTCGTTCGACGCGCACACCAAGCTGATGTTCGACCTGCAGGCGCTGGCGTTCCAAGCCGACATCACGCGCGTGTTCAGCATGATCATGTCGCGCGAGTTGAGCACGATGACGTTCCCGATCATCGGCGTGCCCGAGCAGCATCACGGCGTCTCGCATCACCGCAACGATCCGCAGCTCATTGCCAAGAAGGCGCGCATCGATCTGTACCAGTCGCAGCTCTTCGCCTACTTCCTCGAGAAGCTGCAGTCGATGCCCGAGGGCGACGGCTCCGTGCTCGACCAGTCGCTGCTGCTGTACGGCGGCGGCATGGGCGACGGCAACATGCATCGCCACTCCAACCTGCCGACGCTGATGGCGGGCGGTCTCGGCGGCAAGTTCAAGATGGGCCGCCATCTCCAGTACAAGCTCGACACGCCGATGGCCAACCTGCTGCTGACGATCATGGACAGCGGCGGCGTGCACCTCGAAAAGTTCGGCGACAGCAACGGACGGATTCTCGAACCGCTGTCCGTGTCCTGAGGCCGAAATCAAACCCTCGGCTCGCGGCAAGAAACACTCGACCCGGCGACTGAACGACGGGCGCGCGGACGCCATCGTGAAGGTCTTCGACGAACCGGCTGGATTCAACTGCGTCTCTCGTCTCTCGATTGGGATGGCTGGGTTCGATCGAGTGGGCAATCTTCTTGTATGGTTCGCTCAGCCGTGCGTGACTGAGAACCCACCTCATTCGACTGGGGGCCGACGAACGGTGATCGGAAAGATTGCGCTGGAGGAGCACTTCGCGCTGCCAGAGACGTTGGCCGATTCCACTCGTTATGCGAGTGGACACTCGTGGTCGATGCTCGAGCAGCGGTTGCTGGATCTTGACGATCACCGCGTGTCGGAGATGGACGCGCACGGCATCGCATACGCGATCCTCTCGCTGAACTCTCCTGCAATTCAGGCGATCGCGGATCGATCTCGCGCGATCGAGATTGCCCGCCGCGCCAACGATGTACTCGCAGAAGCCGTCGCGCGCAGGTCCGATCGGCTTGGCGGGTTCGCGGCACTCCCGCTGCAGGATCCCGACGCGGCGGCAGAGGAGCTCACTCGTGCGGTCACCGAGCTCGGATTCAAGGGCGCACTCGTCAACGGATTTTCACAGGTGGGCAGCGGCGAACACGTGGTGTATTACGACCACCCGGCGTATGCCTCGTTCTGGCGACGCGTCGAAGAGCTCGGCGTGCCGTTCTATCTGCACCCGCGCGAACCGCTGCCGTCGCGCGAACCGATCTACGACGGGCATCCATGGCTGCTGGGGCCGGTCTGGGCGTTCGCTGCGGAGACCGCCGTCCATGCACTGCGACTGATGTGCAGCGGCCTGTTCGATCGGCATCCTCGTCTGACGATGATCCTCGGCCACCTGGGCGAGGGATTGCCCTACAACGCGTGGCGCATCGACCATCGCTTGCGCAAGATACCGCAGGGCCTTCCCGCGCGCCGGACGATCACCGAGTACCTCCGCTCCAACGTCTTTCTCACGACGAGCGGCAATTTCCGGACGCCAACGCTTGTCGACGCGATCGCCGAAGTCGGTGCCGATCGCGTGCTGTTCTCGATCGACTACCCCTTCGAAGAGACAGCCGACGCAGCCGACTGGTTCGACAGCGCCGCGATCTCAGAGCATGATCGGCTCTCCATCGCATCCGAAAACGCGACCAGGCTGTTCAAGCTGTAGGGCCCGACCTCATCTGCGCGAATAGGTCGTCCGGCGGCTGAATTCCGCATTCATAGTTACGCGTCTTCTGGGCTAGACTGCCGGCACCCGCAGGTGTCCTCTATGGTCAAGGTGTCTGGATTTCGTGGTCGCGATGCAGGTGCGCGGCCCGCGGTCGATGAGCTTGTCGCGACTGTCTATAGCGAGCTTCGTCAGATCGCACATCGCCACCTTCGTCGTGAGCACCGCCGTCACACGCTGAACACGACGGCGCTCGTCAACGAGACCTACGTCAAGCTCGCCGCCTTCGACCACGTCGTCTGGCGCGACCGCGCGCATTTTCTGGCGATAGCCGCGCGGGCCATGCGCCGCGTCCTCGTCGACTACGCCGTCGCGCGTACTGCGCAGAAGCGCGGCGGCCGCCAGCCACGTCTCTCGATCGACGACGTGGTGCTCGAAACCGTTCCGCGGATTGAAGACGTGATCGCCGTCGACAACGCATTAGCAAAGCTGGAAGAGCTGAACGCGCGGCTCGCCCGTGTGGTCGAATGCCGCTACTTCGCCGGCATGAACATCGAGGAGACTGCCGAGGCGCTGGCACTGTCTCCCGCGACCGTCAAACGCGACTGGGGCGTCGCGCGCGCGTGGCTCAACCGGGAGTTGATCGAGCCGTGAGGGACCGCGCGCGAATCCGCCGTCTCATCGAAAGTCGCCAGACGAGGGCCGGCCGGATCGACGCGTCGGCGTGGTCGCGTATCGAGTCTGTGCTTGCGGCCGCGCTCGAGTTGCCCCACGACGCACGTGATGCGTTCATCGAACAGGCGTGCGCCGACGATGCCGCACTTCAAGCGGAAGTGGCCGCGCTGCTCGCGGCAAGCGAGCGGGACGGCCCCGTCGACGTCGCGGTCGCGACCCTCACTAGCGTGCTCCGCGATCGCGACCCGACCGTGACAGCGCCTCAGCTCGAGCCGGGCAGCTGGCTCGGTCCATACGTGATCATGACGCCGCTCGGCGTTGGTGGCATGGGTCAGGTCTACCGCGCGCGGGACTCCAGACTCGATCGCGAGGTGGCAATCAAGATCGTCGCGCCCCATCTCAGGTCTGACGCCACCTCACGCGCGCGGCTCGAGCGCGAGGCGCGTGTCATCGCATCGCTCTCGCATCCGAACGTGATCGCCATCTTCGACATCGGCGAACACGACGACATGATGTATATCGTCACAGAGCTCCTGACGGGCCTGACGCTGCGGAACGTTCTCCAGTCAGGTTCCCTGGACGAGCGAACGATCATCGACTACGCCACGCAAATCGCACGCGGGCTCGGTGCCGCGCACTCGCGCCGCGTCGTCCATCGCGATCTGAAGCCGGAGAACCTGTTTGTCACCCGTGAAGGCGTCGTCAAGATCCTGGACTTTGGTCTGGCCAAGCCGCACCTGGATCACGCGAAAGAGGCGACACATTCACTGACGTCCGTACACGCGATTCTCGGAACCATCGGCTACATGTCGCCTGAGCAAATCACTGGGGACGCCGTCGACGAGAGAAGCGATCTCTTCTCGCTCGGCGCGGTTCTTTACGAGGCGGCAACCGGTACCGCGGCATTCGACGGTGCGACGCGATCGGAGATCGCAGTCGCGATCCTCGCCACCCCGCCGTCAGGAGACCTGTCGCGCGTCTCGCAGGCGCTTGGTCAGACGATCGCACGATGTCTTGCGCGATCCCCTGCCGATCGCTATCAAACGGCGGCGGATCTGGCGTTCACGCTGCAGCTTCTCTCGACGAACACCTCACGATCGCGGCTGGAACGAGGACCAGTGACCGCGCGTCCTCGCCGGCGTCAATGGACGCCTCTGGCGGCGGCGCTGGCCGGTGTCGGTGCGCTCGCGATAGTGACCGGCGAGCTCTTGCAGCAATCGTCGCAGAGCACCGATCGGCAGCCGATCACCTTCGTCATGCATGCGCCGAAAGGGGCGGCGTTCGAAGAGGTGACGATGGAGCCGCGCCCTGCGGTCTCGCCAGACGGGAAACGGCTGGCGTTCCGTGCCGACGTCGGCTCGCAATCGATGCTGTTCGTCCAGACGCTCGGAGCGCTGCAGGCACAGGCGTTGACACCGGTAGCAGCCACGTTCCCGTTCTGGTCACCCGATTCTGAGTTCGTCGGGTTTGGATCGCCACAGCGACTGCAAAAGGTCTCTACGTCAGGCAAGCGCGCAGCACAGGATATCTGCCTCTGTAACGCACGATGGGGAGGCGCGTGGGGGCGTGACGGCCGGATCGTGTTTGCCGCCGAGGCCGGGCTCTTCCGTGTTTCATCGGAAGGTGGGCAGCCGGAGCAATTGACACGCCTCGATCACTCGCGTGGCGAGTCTTCACACCGTTTTCCGGTTCTCCTGCCAGACGGCAAGCGGTTTCTGTATCTGATTCTCAGTGCGCGAGACGATGCCCGTGGAGTGTACCTCGGGTCGTTCGACGAGCGAGATTTGAAGCAGAGGGTGATTGCCGAAGATTCCAATGTCACTCACATCACTGCGAATGATGGTGCCTCGTATCTCTTGTTCGTACGCGACAGAACCCTCCTCGCTCAGCGCTTCGACACCGACCGGGGAGCCCTCGTCTCGGACCCCGTTGTTGTGTCGCGCCCTGTCGTTCCGGGCGAGGGAGGGAGGTTTGCCCCCTTTGCTGCGGGCGGGACGACCCTCGTGTACCGATTATGGAGCCATTCGCGCACTCCGCTACACTGGATCACCCGCGACGGCGTGAGCGCTGGCCGAATCGGCAATCCAGACGGGAACTACCAATATCCATCGCTGTCGCCCGATGGGACGAAGCTCGCCGTCCTGCTCGGCGACGCTGAAACGGACAAACCGGACGTGTGGATCATCGATCTCACACGCCAGACCCACGAGCGGCTGACCAACGATCCTGTGGGCGCTTTTTTTCCACAGTGGATGCCCGACGGGCAACACATCGTCTTCGCATCGGCGCGAGGTGGCCAGTGGCGGACCTACCGACGGTCGATCACCGAAACCCACGATACGCCTCTCGACTCCGAACGCGATCCCTGGGGACAATACCCGACAGCGATTACTCGTGACGGTCAATTCATCGTGGCCGAGCAAGGCAAGACGGGGGTATGGCTTCTAGCTCTCATGCCCGGCACCCGCCCTCAGCGCCTTTTCGACGGATGGCATGGCCGTGTGTCGCCGGACGGACGCTGGATCGCCTATACCGCCGCTGGGACCGGCGTCCCCGAGGTCTACGTTACGTCGTTTCCTGTTCCGTCGACCCGTTGGCGTATCTCAACCAGCGGAGGCGTCGATCCTCAGTGGCGGCAGGATGGCCGTGAGTTGTATTACGTGGCAGGCCACAACACGCTGATGGCTGTTCCTGTCAGATCGGGTGCGTCATTCGAGTTCGGCCGGACGCAGCCCCTCTTCCCCGTCCTGCCCGATACCGCCGATCACGGCGGACTGGGCGCCATCTACGCGCCTTCTCCGGACGGCCAGCGCTTCGTCGTCACCGAATCCAGGAGCGCCCAATCACCCGTCGGCGTCGACGAAATGCTGCTGACGGTGACGATGAACTGGAGTCCCTCGGCCCCGTGACCCCTCGTGAGCCGATTTCGGCGCCGTTTCGGCCGTTAGGGAAGAAGGCCACACACAGCGCCACCGGCGCGCAAAGGGGAACCATGTCCAGAACACATTCGCGTGCGGCGACGTCGTCCATGAGAAGTCCCCGCACACTCGTTCTCTCTTCTTGTCTCCTGATGCTGTCGAGTAGCAGCGCAGTCGCCGACGTCGTAACCGATTGGAATGCGCGCGCCGGGAAAGCGGCGCTCGCCGCTTGCATCTCGCCGGCAGACGACCCACTCCATGAGTCACGAATGTACGCGATGGTGCACGTCGCGATTCACGATGCGCTCAACGCTATCGATCGCCGGTCGCGACCGTATGCCTACGATGCGTCGGCCGCGCCTTCGGTTTCCGTCGACGCCGCCGTGGCAGCCGCGGCCCGCGACGTTCTGGTCGCAACCATCGGGGAGCTGCCCTTTCCCGCGCCGTGTGTCGCGGCGGGGATCACGAGCGCCGAAGCCGATTACGCGGCGGCGCTTGCCGCGGTTCCCGACGGCACGGCAAAAAGCCAGGGCATTGCGCTGGGAAAAGCGTCGGCAGCGGCGATTCTCACGTTGCGGGCGAACGACGGCTCGGACACGCCGTTGCTCGATTTCAGCTACCCACAGGGCGTCAATCCCGGCGAGTATCGGTTCACGCCGGGGTTTACATTCGCGTTTGCACCCGGTTGGGGCAGCGTGACGCCCTTTGTCTTGAATCATGCGTCGCAATATCGCGCCAACCGCCCTTACAAGGTCACCAGTAAGAAGTACGCACAGGATCTCAACGAAGTCAAAGCTCTTGGCGGCGACAACATCACGACGCCCAGCGCGCGCACGGCTGATCAGACGGAGATCGGGTTGTTCTGGCTCGAAAGCTCGCCGCTCGCCTGGAATCGCCTCGCGCGAAGTGTGTCGGCCGATCGCGCGTTGGATTTGTGGGAGAACGCCCGCTTGTTCGGCCTCCTCAACCTCGCGTTGGCCGATGGCTACATCGCATCATGGGAGACGAAATACGTCTTCAATTTCTGGCGACCGGTTACCGCGATTCAACTCGCTGATGACGACGGCAATCCGGCGACGGCAGCCGATCCGACGTGGACCCCGCTGCAGCTCACGTATCCGATACCCGACCACGATTCAGCCCACTCGGTGCAGGGGGGAGCGGCGGCGCAAGTTCTGCGCGATTTCTTCGGCACCGACGAGATTGGCTTCAGCGCCTGCAGCCTCACGCTGCCGGCCGGCAGCCGATGTAGCGATTTATCGCCAGTGTTTCGCCACTTCGACACGTTCTCACAAGCTGCCAACGAAAACGGCCTGTCGCGAATCCTGGTGGGCATCCACTTCCGGCATGCCGTCGAAGAAGGAATTCAGCACGGGCGCCAAATCGGCAAGCGGACGGTCAATCTATTTTTGAAACCAGCGAATTGAGATCACGACCCGTCGACCACGAGAGTCGCTGGTGCGTGAAGGAATTCGCGCAGCAGCGACGAGGCAGCATCATGTCCGCAGCCGCGCCGCGATTGCGACCGCGATGGCATGGGCCGCCCGCGGATCCGGATGCCCATCACCGGGAATACGCCAGGTCCGGTCGAGCTCGACCCGCACGACAGGCAGGCTCGTGCCGTCGAGGACTCGTTGGCGCAGCGCCTGTTCGGCGGGCTCCTCAGGCATGAACTGCGGCAACACGATGACGGGCACGGCGCCACGCATTCGCGCGAGGTCGCAGGTCGCTTGGAGGACTTCGCGCGTGACGGAAATTCCGCGTTCGATCGTCTCCTCCTTACGGTAGCGCACCACAAGCCGCAGGATGTCGAGCAGGCGCCAACGCTCGGTTGCAGGCAACCACACGAGACCTCGTCCGAGGTGCGGGCGATCGTCGTCCATGTTCCGATCGAAGAGCGCCGGTGCGAAGACCGACACCACTGCCATCGGTTGCCGAAAGCGAGGGAGCTCGGCGCGCAACCGCATGAATGCCTGATCGGTGGCATACGCAGAGACGGCAAGATTGGCGCTTTGTACCCCGAGTAACGCGCCGGTCTGGGCGGGCACGCTCTCCTCCCACATGAGCCCTTCCCCGACCATCGTCGACTCGCCGGTAAAAACGATCGTCGGACGATCGGGATCGACCGGTTCGCCGAGCCCACGCACACGGTAGCCCGAGGCGTCGAACGCATACTCGACCATGCGTCCACCGTCCATCAGCCGTGCGAGGCGCGACGGCACGAACGTCCATCCCAACTGCGGATCGAGGCGACGCCGCGGCTCCTGGCCAACTGGCTCCTCGTCAGCGGCGTGGCGATGGACGTATCGGAGCGTGACTTCGCTCGTGACAATCGCCATCGGCACAGCGAGCATCACGCTGAGTGCGAGCGTGCCATTGTGTGCGACAAAACGGCCGATGCGCGGTCGAAGCGCCAACACAATCGTCGCTCCCATGACGGCGGCCATGATGCGACCGACCGACTCCGACCAGACGTACACACGACGAGAGACAAAAAACGCGGGAAGGAAATGTTGATCGAACCATTGCTGATTCGCGAGGATGGCCCACACAATCAAAGTACAGCCCAGCAACGTCAGCGTGAGCTCGACTGCGATGCGCAGCGCGATGCGTGCAATCACGGTGCTATCTTAGGATCGGTATGCCATCGACACGGCCCTTGGTACGACCAACGGGGTTCGATCGAATGCTCGCGCCACTGCATCGCTGGATCTGGCGAGATCACGAGAGGCGCGTCCACAAACTGATGAGGTTCGGCGAGACCGAAACGGACGGTGGCCGCGACATACTGCGTGCCGCAGAAGTTACATCGGATCCGCTGCTGCGCCGCCTGTACCTCGTGCACGCGATCGACGAGCTGCGTCACGGCGCGATGTTTCGACAGCGCGCCGCTTCGTTGCTCCAGGCGCTCCGCTCCTCGTCAAAGCCAGTCTTTCGTGCCGACTGGCTTGCGCCAGGCGGCCATGGCGCCGACGATCTCGAAGTGGATGGCGAGTCGGATCATGCGATGCTGGCCTTTCTGCACCTTTCGGAAAAGGCTGCCGCGAGCCGGTTCACGGTCTATCGTGACGTGCTCCAGGACGACCTGCCGACCTACGCGGTCTTCGACGAGATCCTCCACGACGAGACGTTCCACATGAACTACACGCTCACGCAGCTGGCGCGGATCGCGCCGCAGCATCATCGCCGCTATATCTGGCGGGCGCGCGTCAGTCGTTTGTGGAAGGCCTATCTGCGGGTGGCCAGCGCGTTGGCTGGTGTCATCGGGACACTGCTGATGACGGTCCAGTACTTCGTCCTGCTGCCGCCGTTCGCGTGGCTGGCGAAGCGTGCCGCACGACGGGAGCGCCCGGGATGGACTCGAGTCGAGCCTGGTGAAGGCGATTCGCTCACGCGACAGTATTGACGCCCCGGCTCCATGAAAATCCTCGGCATCTCGGCGCATTACCACGACTCGGCCGCCGCGCTGGTCATCGACGGTATGCCCGTGTGCGCGGTGCAGGAGGAGCGGCTGTCGCGTCGCAAGAACGATGCAGCATTTCCGCTGCTGGCGATCGAATGGTGTCTCCAGCATGCCGGCGTCGAGCCCGGCGATCTCGACGCTGTCGTCTTCTACGAGCGGCCGATGTTGAAGTTCGATCGGATCCTCACGTGCGCGCTGCGTGCCTTTCCGCGGTCGTGGCAGACGTTTCCCGAGGCGATGAAAAGCTCGCTCGGTGAAAAGGTCTGGGTGCGCGGCACGATTTCGTCTTACCTCGGCGTGCCTTCCCGGAAGATTTTTTTCACGCGCCACCACCAGTCGCATGCCGCGGCGGCGTTTCTCGCCGCTCCCACCGATCGCGCCGCGATTCTGACGACGGATGGCGTGGGAGAGTGGGCGACGCTCACCGTCGGAGAGGGCGCGCGGCGCACCAACGGTGGCACGACGATTTCGCTGCCGCGCGAAATCAGATTTCCCCATTCGCTCGGCATGCTCTATTCGGCATTCACCGCCTATCTCGGTTTCGCGATCAACGAGGACGAGTACAAGGTGATGGGGCTTGCCGGCTACGGCCGACCGACAGTCGTCGACAAGGTCCGTCGTCTGATTCGTCAGACCGCGGATGGCGCGTTTGCGCTCGACCTCGATTACTTCGAATTTCATTCGACGGCAAAACGCTCGTACTCATCGCGGTTCATCGATCTGTTCGGGCCGCCGCGCCCCACCTGCGAGGCCATCGATCTGTCCAGCGCCGACGGACAACGTTTTGCCGACTGCGCGGCCAGCGTGCAGTGCGTCCTCGAAGATACGCTCGTGACGCTGGCGCGATCGCTGCACGGGGAGACCGGGCTATCCGATTTGTGCCTCGGAGGCGGGGTGGCGCTCAATGGTCTTGCCAACGCGCGAATCCTCGCCGAATCGGGCTTCACGCGTGTCTTCGTTCCGCCCGCGCCGGGCGATGCCGGCTGCGCGCTCGGCGCAGCCCTGTACGCCGATCGCATCCACTTTGGCAGTCGCGATCGCGATATTCCGGACCATCCATTCTGGGGACCGGTTGTCGATGGCGTGGAGTTGGCCAGGGTGGCGTCCGAGGATGGTCACGTGGTCGACAGGTGCGACGACGAGGACGTCCTGATCGGTCTGACCGCAGACGATCTCGCAGCCGGCCGCGTCGTCGGATGGATGGACGGCGCACTCGAGCTCGGACCCCGCGCACTCGGCCATCGCAGCATCCTCGCGTCAGCCGCGGGGACCGAGATGCGCGATCGGCTCAATCGCGAGGTCAAGTTCCGTGACGAGTTCCGCCCCTTCGCGCCAGTCGTCCCGATCGAGGCTGCGGATCGCTATTTCGAGATCCCTGCTGGAGGTACGCGGCTCGCGCGTTTCATGTCGGCCGTCTTTCGCGTGCGGCCGGAATGGCGCGCCGCGCTCGGCGCGATCACTCACGTCGACGGCACGACGCGACTGCAGGCGCTCGATCGCGACATGTCGCCACGGTTGTACGCGCTGCTGCAGGCATACGGTCGGCGCACGGGTGTCCCGGTTCTGCTCAATACGTCGTTCAATCTCTCGGGCGAGCCAATGGTTAATCGCGCCGTCGAAGGCTACTCGACCTTCCTGCGCTGCGGGATCGACGTCCTCGTGGCGGGTCAGACGCGAGTCACGAAAAAGACGTCTCAAGTGAGTAGGGAGTGACGTGATCAAGAAACGAAGTCGCCTCACACGGGGTCTCATCGTTCTCGGAAGCACGGGCGGTTCCATCGCACACCTGACGAGCGGCCTGTGGCGAAGCGAGTCGCAGAAGCGGTGGCTCATCCCCTTGGCCGTATTTCTGTGCCTCACGGGTCTGATTCTCATTCTGGCCACGAGCGTCGAGGCGCTGGCGCCGTTTATCTATTCGATCTGGTGAGACCCGCCTCGCGCCGTCGTGAAAACGGTTCCCGTGATGGAAGAGCAGTTCCGCGAGCTCATGGCGTGCCCCGCTTGCGGGGCCGAGCTGGCGGTGGACTGGTCGTGCCAGGGTTGCCGAGCGCGCTATAGCGCCCCCGATGGCATCCCCCATCTTCGTCTGGCGAGCGAACCGCGGGTCGACGTCGTGCGATGTTTCTATGAGGAGGCGCCGTTTCCGGGATTTCCGCCCCACGACTCACTCGTCTGGCTGCGGGCGCGAGCCGGCCGGAGCGAGTTCGCGCGTCTCCTCGATCGCGCGATCCCGTTGGACGCGCGAATCGTCGAGATCGGGTGTGGGACCGGGCAGATGAGCCTGTATCTCTCGCGGGCGAGCCGAATCGTGATCGCTGCCGATCTCTCCCGCGAATCGTTGCAGGTGGCAGCGTCGGCGGCGCAGCGCTTCGGGCTCGATCGAGTGCGATTCGTCGAAACGGACCTGCACCAACCAGGGTTGCGAACGGCAGCGTTCGACGTCGTCTACTCGTCGGGCGTCCTGCACCATACGCCCGACCCTCGGGTTTCGTTCGCACGGCTGGTACGACTGGCACGACCGGGTGGAACAATCGTGCTCGGGTTGTACAACGCGTTCGCGCGAATTCCACTGCGGCTCCGTCGCGTCGTCGCTCGTCTGTCGAGGTACCGATTGATCCCCTTCGATCCCGTAATCGCCGAGCGCCGCCAGCAGACGGGTCGGCGGGAGGCCTGGGTCCGCGATCAGTATCGCCACCCGGAAGAGCACCGGCACACGCTGGCCGAGGTCCAACGCTGGTTTGCCGACAACGACGTGGAGTATCTCCGTTCGTATCCGACCGCCGTGCTTGGCTCGGAGCCAGGCGATCTCTTTGCAGCCGCCGAGGACAACTGGCGCTTCGAAGGATGGCTCGCCCAGATCGGCTGGATGCGCGCGCTGGGCCGCGAAGGCGGCCTGTTCGTCGCAATCGGCCGGCGTGCGAGATGACCGCGGCCCCGCTTTATCGACCCGCCCGACGATCATGTGACGAGCACTCCCGCACCGCCGGTTGCACTCGACGAGCACTCGACAGTTGACATCAGCGCCGGTCATGATCGCAGCGCCATGGCACTTGTCGTTCTTCTCCGGGGCGTCAATGTTGGTGGTCACAGGTCTTTCCGCCCTCGCGCGCTTGCGGATCAATTGACGCAACTCGGCGCTGTCAACATTGGCGCAGCGGGGACGTTTGTCATCCAAAAGCCAGTGAGGCCCGCACAGCTGCGCGCGGAACTGACGCGTCGCCTCCCCTTCGATACCGAGATCATCATCTGCGAGGGGCGGGAGATTGCCAGGTTGATGTCACTGGACGTCTTCGCTGACCAGCGCGCGGGCCCCGGCATCGTCCGTTTCGTGAGCGTGCTGGCTCAATCCCCCCGCCTGGCTCCTCGGTTGCCGATGACTTTTCCGCGCAGCGGCCGGTGGCTGCTGAAAGTCCTGGCACGCGATGGCAGGTTCGTCGTCGGCCAGTACCGGCGCCACATGAAAGTGATCGGCTACCTCGGCACGCTGGATCGGCTTTTCGGGGTACGACTCACGACCCGCAACTGGAACACGATCACCGCCATCGTCAAGGTCCTGGCAGAATGATCTTCCGCAACGCAGATTCGTCTGATTGCGAGGCCGTGGCCCACTTGCACGCGTTGAGTGGGCGCCGCTCAGGCATTCTCGCGCAACAGTTTCTCGACACGTTCGCCGAAGACGACGGCAACTGTCGATCGGCACTGACCCGCATCTCGAGAGCAAAGACGCTAGACTATTCACGTGGGCGGTGCCGGACGACGTATGAAGCTGTTGTCGTTAGTGATCGCCGCGACGATGGTTGCGCTCTCCGGCTGCAGTGAAGCGCCGACGACGCCGTCACCCGGGCCCGTGACGCTACGAGATGTCCAGGTCAGCATGTGGGGTTTCAACGGGACCTTCACCAGCGATGGCGCCGTGCTGCTCGGACGAACTTTTCAGATGACTGCGACGGCGCGGTTCACGAACGGCGGCGAAGACGTCACCCGTGCGGCGTCGTGGGAGAGCTCCAATCCGAGTGTGGCGCCGATATCGCCGGGCGGCCTGCTGACCGGTCTCGCCAATGGCAGCACAGTGGTCACTGCGGCGTATCAAGGGACGTCCGGCTCGCTCGTGGTGATCGTCTCGGACATTCCCTGAACGAGCCTCGTCTCTCTGCGCTCGGTGTCCCGGTGTTGTGGTGATCGCGGGCGCATCAGCCGGCAACTCAGCGTATGCGCATTGCCATCATTGGTAACTCCGGTTCCGGGAAGTCTACGCTGGGGCGTCAGCTGTCCGCGGTGCACACGCTGACCTCGCTCGATCTCGACACGATCATTTCTCATTACGAGCGGTGTCTAGCGTTTTCCACACGCCAGACCGGCGATGCCGAGGTGATCGAGCGCATCACCGTTGAACGGAGGAAGATGCTGTACCTGGTTGTCGAACACTTTCGCGGCGGCGACGCTCTCCCGGTGTACCGGCGTTTTCGCGACCAGGGCCGTCTCGTGCCTGACGGCCTGAAATACGTGTCGAGCTGGGTCACGCAGGATCTCCGCCGCTGCTTCCAGATCATGGAATGCGATGACCCTTTGCTCCTGGAGCAGTGGATGGGCCGTTGGGACGATCTGATTGAGTTCGAAGTGATCCCCGTCATGACATCGGCGGACGCGGCGGCAACGGTCGCTCCCCGGCTGTAACCGGTTCGAAGAGAACGTCAGGAGTTGGCGAAGCAGGCGCGATCGCCTATGCTCGTCGGGTGTCCATCCACACGTTGCAGCCACACATGTTCGTATCAGTTCGATCGCTCCTTCTTCTCACCGTTCTTCCGTTCTTTCTCGTCGGCTGCAGCTCGCCGGCGAGTGGCCCGGGCAATCCGAAGGTGCCGGCAGGCGCCAAGAGCTCCGGCGGCATGCACGGCGTGATCGAGACCGACAAGGGGCCGATTGACATCGAGTTCGTTCCCTCTGACGCGCCGAAGGCGGTCGAGAATTTCCGGCTGCTCGCCGAGCACGGCTACTACGACGGCCTGACGTTTCACCGTATCGTCAAAGGATTCATGATCCAGGGTGGTGACCCGTCTGGCGACGGTACCGGCGGCGAAAGCGCGTGGGGCGGCACCTTCGAGGACGAGATCAAACAGGACTCGTCACTGTATCGCGACGGGTATCGCCGCGGGGTTATCGCAATGGCAAACGCCGGGCCGAATACCAACGGCAGCCAGTTCTTCATCATGCATCAGGACTATGAACTGCCTCCGAATTACGTCATCTTCGCACGAGTGACGAAAGGGATGGAGGTCGTGGACGCGCTCGCCGACACGCCGACGCGGCTCGGCGCTGATGGTGGCCAGAGTCAGCCGCTGACGCCGCCCGTGATCAAGAAGGTGACGATTAAGCCGTAGCTGTTCTTGCCTTACTCATCGCGCGTTGCTCGCGGAGTCGCAGGACCGGTGCTCCTGGCCGCGCAGGACAATTTCAGCCCGACGAAGACCGCATCGCCGTCGAAGACCTGATGGAGCGCTATGTGTGGACGGTGGATTCGCTCGATGGCGACGGCTCGGTGGCCGTGTTCACCGATTCAGTCGCGCAAGCTGACAGTCTTCACGGATTGATCGATCTCATCGCCCAGGACAGGTGGAGTGCAGGCGAGGATGGGCGATCGACGCGCCGTATCGAGTCCTGACCTGACGGGTCGTTGCACCTGCACGCGAGGGAATTCGTAATGAGCGATTCGGCCGTCATTTTCCTGCTTCTTCCGGGCTTCTTTTTTTTCATCTTCCTGTTCATTGAGATAGGCCACCGCCTGGCGACGCGGTACGCTGCCGAACACTCGGAGCCGGTCGCCGTCTTTGGCACGACACAGACTGCCATCTTCGCGCTGCTCGGGTTGTTGGTCGCGTTTACGTTTTCCGGGGCGGCCTCACGATTCGAGACAAGGCGAACGCTGACGGTGGAGGAAGCGAATGCGATTGGCACGGCTTACCTGCGCCTCGATTTGCTACCAGCCGCGAGACAGGCGCCCTTGCGCGATACGTTCCGGCGATATACCGAGGCACGAATCGCGGTCTATCAAGCATTACCTGATGTCGCGGCGTCGGATACCCACGCCGCCCGCGCCACCGCCCTGCAGAGCGAGATCTGGACAGATACCATCGCCGCTCTGAAGGAAGACTCGACATCGTCAGTGCTCGTGGTGAACGCGTTGAATACGATGATAGACATCACCACCACGCGATCGATCATGTTGAAGACGCACATTCCGCCGATCGCCCTGGCGACCTTGATCGTGCTGATGCTGGTCTGCTCACTCCTGATCGGCACTGGATTGCCGCGCGAACGGACGTTCGGCGTAGTGCTCCACACGTTCTGTTTCGCCTTCGTCGTCACGGTCACGATGTATGTCATTTTCGATCTCGATCATCCACGCGTCGGCCTGATCCGCCTGGACTATGCCGATCGCGCCCTGTTAGACGTGCTCGCCAGCATGAAATGAAACGACGGAGGGACAGCCCGGAGGACGATGCAGCAGCGCACGCATCGGCGTGGGACAACGTCGTCGATCATCTACGCCAATCGGCCGGATCGACGCGCTAACGCAATGGGTGAACGGATCTCATCATGTGTTTGATGCTTTACATCGCGACTGCCGAACCGTTGCCGGTCGCGTCATCAGTTGACTTGAGCATCGAAACTGTCGGCGTGGCTCGTCAGGCCGTGACGCAGTGGTTTTCGTATCCGTCCGTGCGATTTGTCGGAGCTCACACGGGTTGCAGTTGCGGGTTCCCGTCGGTCATCGCGGACTCCCCAATCGAGTATTACGAGGGCATGCCATTGTCGTCGGATGATCGCGTGGCCGATCTCCGCAGCGTTCGAGCGCTCATCGAGCTGATTCGCCAGGCGGTCACCCCATCGCAGCATGTGGAACTCTATCCCGTCGCGGACGGTGACGAGCCACAGGCGCCGAAGGGCGTCATCGAGTGGCAGCTACGCTCGCTCGATCCCGAGCGATTCTTTTTCACCGAGCGATTCATCCACGTCGTTCGAGGTGGAACGCGAGTCAGCTGAGATGCGCAGGCAACCACAAGGATGGCCGGTCGTGATCGGCGTGGCCGACCATAGCGGATGGGCAATCCTTGTCTCTGTCGCTGCGGTGAACGGCAAGCCGGCCGTCCTTGATCGACGACGCGTAGAGTTGATCGAGAACGGCGTGCCCAACCAGCCGTATCATCACGAGACGCTGTCACTCCGTCATACGGAGTCCGAACGGTTGGTGCGTCAGGTGAGGCGGTCAATTGCTGCGTGCACGGCGACGGCCTTCGATCGCCTTGCGGCTGATCTGTCGCGGCAACATCGGGTGTCGGCCGTCGCCATACGACGACCGCCGCTCGCCAGCGTGCCGGCGACCGTCACGGAAGTCCATAGCTCGTACTACCTGCAATGTCGGGCCGACGGGATGCTCTATCATGCGGCGATTTGTGAAGCCGCCGGTGAGCGCGGCTGGACCGTGACGCTCCATCCGCGAGGGGAGGAGCTCGCCATCGCCGCCGACGCACTACGGGCCAGTCCGCGTGAGGTCGAGCGATTCCTGAACGATCTCCGGCACACGATGAAGTCGCCGTGGACAGCGGAACATCGCAATGCCGTTGCTGCGGCAATTGGCACCCTCGCCAAGCAGTCGAGACTGGGGCTCATATAAAGGCGGACGACAGAACGAGGCGCACAATGCCGAACGTCATCCTCACCGGTGGTCCGGGTGTGGGCAAGACGACGCTGCTCGCCGAGCTCGCCACGATGGGTTACGCAACCGTCAAAGAGTCCGCCCGGGCGATCATTGCAGAGCGACTCGCCAGCAGCGCGAGTCGTCGGCCCGACCCTCCCGCGTTCGCGCGAGAGATCCTGCATCGAGACATCGAGAAATACCGCCGTCAGCCGCGTACGTCCGACTGGGTCTTCTTCGACCGAGGGCTGCTCGACGCGCTCGGCATGCTGCAGGAAGTCGCCCCGCTACCGGCACGGCAGGTGGAAACGATGCTCTCCACATACAGTTTTCATCCGACGGTGTTCGTCTTGCGGCCGTGGGAGGCCATCTACGTGAACGACTCGGAACGCGACCAATCGTTTGCTGAAGCCGTCAACGTCCATGCCAGGCTGGTCAAGTGGTATCGCGCGTGCGGCTATCTCCTCTGTGACGTTCCTCTCCTCCCCGTCGCGCAGCGGGCTGAGCATGTCCTGCGAAGTCTGGCCGAATCCCGAAGCCTGAGCGAATAAGTTTGCGGCGTCAGCGGTTTATGACATTGAAGGCGGCGTACGCGCCCCGAGGAGGCCATCTTCCGTGAATATTTCGATTCTCGACGACTATTTCGACACGCTTCGTACCCTCCAGTGCTTTCGCAAGTTGGACGGACACGACGTTACGGTATGGAACGATCACGTACAGGATACCGACACCCTCGCCGTGCGTCTGAAGAACACCGAGGTCCTCGTATTGATCCGTGAGCGCACCCAAATCCGTGCGCCGTTGCTCGAACGCCTCGAGGCGCTGCGGCTCATCAGTCAGCGCAGCGTGTACCCTCACATCGACGTCGATGCGTGTACGCGTCGCGGCGTCATCGTGTCGTCCGATCAGCACGCTGGTAGTCCGTCGTACGCCGCCGCTGAACTGACATGGGGTCTCGTCCTCGCGGCCATGCGTGAGATTCCTCAGCAGATGTTCGCGTTGCGCGCCGGCAGGTGGCAGATCGGTGTCGGGAACAGCCTTCGCGGCAAGACATTGGGAATTTACGGCTACGGACGGATCGGCGCGACGGTCGCCGGCTACGGAAGAGCCTTTGGCATGAATGTTCTGGTGTGGGCCCGCGAGGCTTCGCGCGAGCGCGCACGCGCTGATGGCTATGCCACCGCACCAGAGAAGCGCGCGTTCTTCGAATCCTGCGATGTTCTCTCGCTTCACATGCGGCTGGTCGCGGAGACCCGGGGAATCGTGACCGGGAAGGACTTGTCGTGCATGAAACCCACCGCGCTGTTAGTGAACACCAGTCGCGCGCCGCTGATTGAGGCGGGTGCTCTGGTCGACGCTCTACGCGCGGGCCGGCCCGGTATGGCTGCCGTAGACGTGTACGAAGACGAGCCATTGCGAGATCCCGGCCACCCGCTGCTGGCGATGAACAACGTGGTGTGCACACCGCATATCGGATATGTGACGCGGGACGAGTACGAACTCCAGTTCTCGGACATCTTCGATCAAGTCGCAGCATACGCGGCGGGCGATCCCATCAACGTTGTGAATCCGATAGTCTTCGATGTATTGAGAGAGCGGACGACATAGGCAGACCGGAGGAACTGAGCATGGGACGTTCACGCATGTGCATCGTTTTCGGCCTTGCAGTCATTGCCAGTGCGAGTCATGTACTCGCGCAGCAAAACGAGACAACGATCATCACGCGACTGTACACAAGTGCCGACGGCGAATCCCATGCCGAGGAGAGGCAAGTCGCATGGCGGCCCGCACAGTTGCGCGCGGAACTCAAGGAGTCCGAGTTGGTGAGAGTCACGGGCGCACAGTTCCTGCGCTGGCCGCGCGGATTTGTGTGGGCCGGCCACCCGGCGTCGAAGCACCAGTACGTGATCATCATCAGCGGACGTGGTGAGGTCGACGTCGTCGGTGGCAAGAAGGTCCAACTGGCGCCGGGGCGAGTCCTGTTGGCGGAAGACGTCACCGGGAAGGGTCACACAACTCGGGTGGGCGCCGACGAAGACCTGGTGATGCTGCTGCTTCCACTCGTGCAGGAGCCTTGAACACCGGGGTTGCAGTTCGTGACGTGCAGCTCTTTTTTTGCGGTAGGCTCTGAACATCGAGGCTCCGTGTGTCTGAACATCGATTGGTTCTCGTCTTGCTCGCGTTGTCCTCGCTCGCCGCGCCGTCTGCCGCGCAAACACAGGCCAGGCATCCGTTCGGCGTGGATGATTGGGCCGGCCTGCACGCGGCGACGGCAGTCGACGTCTCCCGCGATGGATCAACGATCCGCCACACGGTGTCGGTCCGCGGGCAAAAGGGCACGAGCGTGGACGAATGGCGGACCATCAGCCCGGCCGGTCGAGACCAGCGCCTGTTGAAGTTGCCGAAAGACTTCACGCCGATGGGGTTCACGCACGATGGCGCGCTCTACGGTCTGTTTCAGGTCAATGGGCTGGCACAGTTTGCAGTGTTCCTGTTGAAGCAGGGCTCGGTTGCAGCGACGCGGTGGACAACGGTGATATTAGCGGCGGGCGTACGCAAGGCCGCCCCGTCACCGGATGGGTCGCGCTTCGCGCTGCTTGCCTCGGCGAACCCTGCCGATCCTCATGCCGATGCGCACGCGGTGATCGAAGCGCCTCAGCAGAGCGTCTACGTCGTCGAACGAAATGGGACGGGCGGCGCCTGGGAGTGTCCGTCACTCGATCACGTGGGGTTTTCGATCAGCAACTCGGGCTATGCGCAGTCGCTTCCGATCGCCTGGTCGCGCGACGGCTCGTCGCTTGCGCAGGGTCGGCGGTTTTTCGAGGCCCTCCTCGCGCGCGGCAAAACGGTTCGCATGGTGTCGTATCCAGGCTCGGGGCAGTTCCCGGCGAAATGGGAACAGCGTCGCGACGTTCTCCGCGAGCTCGTCGCGTGGTTGACACGTTACAACGCGGCGGCGGGTGAGAAACGAAGCAGCAACTGACGTGCTGAGCGTCTTTGCTGCCGCATTCGGACTGGGCCTTGTGTTCAACGCGGCACCGGGTCCGGTGTTCGCGGCGACGCTACGGCACGGTGTGCGCGGTGGCTTCCGGCCAGCGCTGGCGGTGCAGCTCGGTTCGCTCGTCGGCGATGCATTGTGGGCCGTTCTGGGTCTGGCCGGCGTTGGACTGCTGGCAACGCTGGATTCGCTTCGACTTCCGATCGGCATCGCCGGCGCGCTGTATCTATTGTGGCTGGCGCGCGATGCGTGGGTGGCGAGCAGGCTCGAGTTCACGCTCGACGGAGCGGATGAGCGTGCGAGCCGTGATACCGCACTCGGGTCGGGAATGGTGCTCTCGCTCACGAATCCGCAGAACATCGGCTATTGGGCCGCACTGGGCAGTGCGCTCGCCACCGTGGGGGTTCATGAGCCACGGAGCGCCGACTACGCCGTGTTCTTCGCCGGTTTCATGCTGTCGTCGGTCGTCTGGGCGATCGTGTTCGCCGCTCTCGTGCATTGGGCGCTCGCCCGGGCGGGCAGCCGCTGGGCGCACGTCACGTATCGCATGTGTGCCATCCTGTTTCTGGCGCTGGCGCTCACGTCACTGCGAGAGTTGTGGACGTCTCGAGAGCGATCGTCCGGCCACGTGCAGACCGCTGTTCCCGCGGAGCCCTGAGAATGAACCTGCGTGCGACGCGTGGCTCGCGCCTGAGCTGGGTGGATCCATCGAGTGCGTTGAGATCATGACTGGATGACGAGGCTGGGATGTACGGTTTGATCAGCAAGATCAACACGGTGCCCGGGCAGCGGGACGCGCTGGTCGCGATTCTGCTGAAGGGTACGCACGCGATGCCAGGGTGCATCAGCTACGTCATCGCTTCTGATCCCGCAGATGGCGATGCGGTCTGGATTACAGAGGTCTGGGAGAGCCAAGCCAGTCACCGCGCGTCGCTCTCGCTGCCCGCCGTCCAGAATGCGATCGCACAAGGGCGGGCGATGATCGCCGGCTTCGGCAGTCGCGTTGAAACCGTTCCGATAGGCGGACATGGCATCGAAAGGGACGAGTCCTGAGCGCACCGCCTGGCTCGACGGATTGCCCTCCATTATCCGGGAGTTGGAGAGCAGGTGGTCGCTCTCACTCGATCCGTCGTGGAATGGCGAGACACGTGCGGCATGGGTGACACCTGTGGTGCGCAGCGACGGGACGCGCGCCGTACTCAAGCTCGGTATGCCGCATCTGGAGGGCGTGGACGAGATCGACGGACTCCGCTTTTGGGACGGTGAGCCGACCGTGCGTGTTCTCGACGCAGATACTGAGCTCAACGCGCTGCTGCTGGAACGTTGCGAGCCTGGGACCGCGCTGCGTGAGCTGCCGGAACCCGAACAGGACATTGTAATCGCTCGGCTGCTTCCTCGTTTATGGCGCCAGCCGCCTGCGCCATCCTCCTTTCGTCCCCTCTCCCTCATGCTTGCGCATTGGTCGCGGGAAACCATGGGCGCGGCGGCCGAATGGAGTGATGCCGGTTTGGTCCGAGAGGGCCTCCGTCTGTTCGAGGAACTGGCAATATTGCGCGGCGACGAAGTACTGCTGGCGACCGATCTCCATGCCGGCAATGTCCTGCGAGCGCGACGACAGCCCTGGCTGGTGATCGACCCCAAACCGTTCGTCGGCGACCGCGCCTACGATGCGACGCAGCATCTGCTCAACTGCAAGCAGCGGCTTTGGGCTGCTCCCGATGCGACGATTCGGGGGTTTGCGGACCTTCTCGATATCGACCACGAACGGGTCCGATTGTGGACGTTCGCGCGCCTCGCAGCGGAGCCACGCGCCGACTGGAAGGACGCTTCGACTGCGATCGCAAGAATGCTGGGTTGAGGCTTTCCAGATGCAGGTCACGTTGGTCGCGCACTATGGTGACAAACCACGGGCGCTCTCGGCAGTTGTTCGGCACCTTCAAGGGAAGCTGCAGGAATTGCTCGGCCCGGCATTTCGTGCGTACGAGCTCGAACAGGTTCACGGTACCATCATCGGACTCGAGGGCTGTCGCGCCGGGCCGCGCGTGATGAATCAGCACTCGCGTTCGCCAATGAATCTGCATGGAGCGCTCGAGTTCGTGCGCGGTCCGCGGTTCCGGCCGATCACCGTTCAGATTGGCGGCTACGATGCGAGTGTCACGTACCCGTTTCAAAGCCGGAATGCTCACCCCTATATGAGATCGTTCTCGATTCAACGCGCGAGCGCAGGCGACATCGCGGTCGCAGCGGGCTGGCCCATCGAGAGCGGCAGTTATCCGAACTCGCTCGATCGGTTACGGCGTGCTTTCCAGAGGTACGGCCTGCAGCACAAGTGGCACAGAACAGAAGACGACGTTGACAACGATTTCTTCTTCGTCCTCGGAACGATCGACCGGAGCCTGACTGGCGCAAGCGCGCTCGAGTCAACCAGCCATATCGTTCGAGCCGAGCTCGCTGCGCGCGGCGAAACGAGAATCGAGATCGATCGCAACACGCTTCAACTGGTCGGCTATTCGCACCCGCAGCTTCCGCGCGGCACGTCGTGTTGGTTCGGACTGGATGCACCGGATCTCGTGGCGAGGTTGGAAGTCTTGTACCCCGAGTGCCAGGATGGCGGGAAGGTCCAGCATCGCGACGTCGGTCGATAAGCGCCGACCACTTTTCATGTACCATCCCGCACGTCTTATGCTGGCCGGTAAATCGTGGGACGACTGGATCGCGCGATACGCGCAGAGCCATCGCCACCCGGTGAATCGCTTCTGCCACACCGTTGGCATCCCGCTCATCGTGCTCGCATTGCTGCTCTTCGTTGCGGCGCTCTTCCTGCCGGGCTTCTGGCCGGTTCCGACGGCACTTTTTGCCGTCGGATGGATCCTGCAGTTCGTGGGGCACGCGGTCGAGGGCAAGCCGCCCGAGTTCTTTCACGACTGGCGATTCGTGTTTGTCGGCTTACGGTGGTGGGTTGCCAAAATCCGTGGACGGACGTAAGGAGAGGGCTGCCGCGGCCGTGAACGTGCAAGTGCTCTTGTTCGATCTCGGCGGCGTGCTCGTCGACTACACTGGCATACGAGACATGGCAGCGCTGTTGCGCGTCAGCGCCACGGAACACGAGATTCGCCGGCGTTTCGAGAGCTGTCCTCACGTCGCCGCGTACTGCACCGGACGTCTCGACCGCATGGAATTTGGTGAACGCATGGTGCGCGACTGGGGGCTCACGGTGTCGACCGAGCAATTCCTGCAGGAGTTTCGCATGTGGTCGCGTGGTCTGCTTCCAGGCGCCGCGGAACTGCTCTCATCGCTGCGACAGCGGTTTCGGCTGGCGGCGTTGAGCAACTCGAACGAGCTCCACTGGGAGCGTCATACCAACGACATCGGCGTGACAGCGCTCTTCGAAGTGGCGATCTCGTCGCATCAGGTAGGGGCCGCCAAGCCGGATCCAGCCATCTACCAGGAAGCGCTCGAGCGGCTTGATGTGGCGCCGGAAGCCATCACGTTCTTCGATGACTCGCGCGCCAATGTCGTTACTGCTTCAGCTCTTGGGATGAGAGCATTCCAGGTCGAGGGTATCGATGCTCTGCGGCAGCGTCTCGTTGCTGACGGGTTGCTGAGCTGAAGTCGCCAGACAGGTCACGCGCAGTCGAATGTTCATCGGTCATCTTGCACTGGGACTCGCGGCCAAGCGCGTCGACCCGCGTGTGTCGCTGGCGCTGTTATTTGCCGCTGCGCAATTCGCCGATCTTCTCTGGCCAGTGCTCGTCGCACTTGGTGTGGAGCAAGTACGTATCGACCCCGGCAACACGGCGTTCACGCCACTGGACTTCGTCAGTTACCCCTACTCGCACTCACTTGTCTTCCTGGTCATATGGGGCATGGTATTTGGCGTTGCGTGCCGATGGCTCGTGTCGAGCCATCGGCTGATCGTCGCGCTCGTTGCCGGCCTCGTTGTGAGCCATTGGGTGCTCGACTTCGTAACGCATCGGGCTGACATGCCGCTCTATCCGGGCGGCCCGCGCTTTGGTCTCGGCCTGTGGAATTCCATTCCCGCAACGTTGGCCGTGGAATTCGTGCTCTACGCTGCGGGTCTGTGGACATACCTTCGAACGACTGCGGCGCGCGACGCGATCGGGCGATGGGCATTCGGCGCGCTCGCCGTATTCCTCGTCATCGTGTATCTGGCAGCTCTCGGCACCGTGCCACCTTCTGTCCAGGCACTGTATATCTCCGCGCTCGGCGGTGCCGCCGTGCTGATGGTTTGGAGCTGGTGGGCCGACAGGCACCGCGTTCCACGCCCGATCCCTAGTGTCCGGCTCTAGCGTTCCCACTCTGACGGCCGCTCCGTCGCTGGAACAGGTCACCGCCAATCTGAACCCGCCTTACGTTTGCTGAGGGCCAAGGATCATCCACGATGTGCCGAAGCGGTCTCGCAGCATCGCGAAGCGGGACGCGAAGAAGGTCTGCTGAATGGGCATGAAAATCTGACCGCCATCGGTGAGCAGCTCGTAGAGCCGCTCCGCTTCACCGTTGCTGTTCACGTTCAACGTCAGGTACGCGCTGCGCATGGGCTGGAAACGGTCCGGCGGGATGTCGGCCCCCAGAAGCTCCGTCCCTCCGATCGTCATCCGCGCGTGCAGGACGGCGTTCTTCCATTCCGGCGCGACCGTCGCTGAGTTCGGTTGCTCGCCGTGCCGCATGAGAAACGTAATCTTGCCGCCGAGATGCTGCTCGTAGAACTGGAATGCCTGCTCGCAGTTTCCACCGTAGTTCAGGTACGTGTGCAGTTGCATGCCCGGAGTGCCTCCTTCTATATGCTTAGACGTCCGGCAGGCCAAAAATCATCGGTACGTAATCTTCCACCGTTCTACGCTGTGTCGTGATGAATGTCGTTCTCTTCGGTGCTACAGGAATGGTCGGAACCGGGGCGCTCCTGGAGTGCTTCGCAGATCGGCGGGTTCGATCGGTGCTGGCAATCACGCGATCCACGACCGGTCACAGCCATCCGAAACTTCGTGAGATCGTGCACGCCAACTTCTTCAACTACGACCATCTTGCCGCCGAGTTCGCATCGTGCGATGCGTGCTTCTTCTGTCTCGGTGTCTCGTCACTGGGCATGAGCGAGCCGGAATACACGCGTCTGACCTACGACTTGACGCTTGCAGCGGCACGCACGATGGTGGCGGCCAATCAAAGGATCACGTTTTGTTACGTCTCGGGCGTGGGGACCGACAGCACCGAGCGCGGCCGGACGATGTGGGCGCGGGTGAAAGGGAAGACGGAGAATGCGCTGCTGGCACTGCCCTTCTCCGGCGCCTACATGTTTCGTCCCGGCTATATCCAGCCGATCGGCGGCGTGAGATCAAAGACCGGCTGGGTGCAGGCGGCGTACACGGTGCTTGCCCCCGTGTATCCGATTCTCCGGCCCCTGCTTCGCGGCACGACAACAGCAAATTTCGGACGGGCGCTCATTCAGGTCGCCGCCAATGGGTATGCCAAGCGGATTCTGTACTCGAGCGATATCAACGCTCTGGCCGAAGCGCCGTGACGCGCTACGTCGCCCGGACTGCTACAATGCCCGGCATTGAACTTCAAAGGTGAGGCGCACGTGCGACTAACAAGACTTCTCGCTGCTTTCGCGGCAGGCGTCATCATGCTTGTTGCGGTTGAGACAGGTTCGAGCGCGCGAACACAGTCGGCGCCGGCGCCGCCAGCCGCTGGTCAGGGGCGCTTGATCGTCTACGGTGACATCGCGCTGTTCTATCCGCCGGGCCATCCTGAGAACTGCATTCTGCGCAACCGGTTCAAGCGCGGTGAGCCAGTCGGATTCCGCATGTTCGTAGCGGATCCGTCGACGAGCAAGCGCGAGGAATCGGCGCAGCTGGTGGTGCACATCAACGTCGCCGGCAAGACTGTCGACCTTCCGATGAGATACCGGGCGACTGCGGCGCAGCCCGAGCGCGAGTTCTGGGTCGCCAAGTGGGTTGTCCCGCAGGATACGCCGACGGGGATCGTAAGATTCTCCGTGACCGCGTCGGACAAGTACGGGCGCACGGGAGAATTCAAGCCCTTCGAGGTGCAGGCCTCGCAAATCACGATTGTCGAGTAACGGCCGCGCATGCTCGTGGGCGTAATCTCCGACACGCATGGCCTCCTGCGTCCTGAGGCGATCGACGCACTTCGGGGATCCGAGCTCATCGTTCACGCTGGCGACGTCGGGAACGCGCAGGTGCTCGATCATCTGCGCGACATCGCGCCGACGGTCGCCGTTCGTGGCAATGTCGATACCGCGCAATGGGCTCGAGCGCTGTCACCGACCGAAGTCGTCGATGTCGAAGATGCGTACCTGTATGTCCTTCACGATCTCACCACGCTCGACCTCGATGCGAAAGCCGCAGGATTTTCAGCCGTCATCTCGGGACACACTCATCGCGCCAGCGCAAAGACGCGCGACGGCGTCCTGTATCTGAATCCCGGAAGCGCGGGGCCGCGACGATTCACGCTTCCGATTTCCCTCGCGAAGCTCCGAGTCGACGGTTCACGGCTGTCGTATGAGGTCGTGGAGCTCCCGGTACCGGCTTCCGGGTGACCCTCCCGTCGGCGGGGTCTGCCGGCGAGACACTCAGGCCGCTCGTTGCGATGAGGGTATGCTGTGGGGTCGGGGGCCCTAGAGATGCTTGTCCAGTACCTTCCTGGCGTCATCTTTCTCATGATGATTTCGGCGGCGATTACAGTCGTCGTCGTGCAGTACGTGTCCTCCACTCGGCGTGCGGTCATCTGAAGCGCCACTCTCTCGACGATGCTCCTCGAGTGGTGGGCGTATCAGGAGCTGGATGGGTTCGATCTTGGATTCTTCGCGATTCTCGCGGTCATCTCGACCGTCTCAGCCGCCATCGTCGTTGCCATCGTGCGTTCGTTCCGGCGAAGCCGCCGAATCGTGATCTGAACGCCATGAAATTGCAGTAGCGTGGCCTTCGTCCGACGATCTACCCTAAGCCCATATCGGCGGCGCATCGACGCTCCAGTTCAGCAGGAGGCATCCATGCGTGGCTCACGATCGTTCGTCCAGTTCGTTCTTCTGGCGGCAACGGCGAGTTTCTTCACTCAACCGCCGCGCGTCAGCGCGCAGTCCGCGGCGACGGAGCAGGATGCCCTGCTTGGTTCATGGCAGCTCGACGTGGCCAAGTCGAGATATGTACCCGGCCCGCCACCGCGCAGCGAGACGCGGACGTATGTCCGCGACAAGGATGGCATGAAAGGAACCATTCGCCGTCAGCGCGATGACGGCCGGGAAGAGGTGATCGAGTATCGCGCCGATTTCGATCGCGAGTATCCGGTGATGGGGACCGAGGCCTACGATACCATCCGGCTCAGACGCATCGACGCTCACACGGCGGATGCGGTACTCTCTCATGGCGGTCGCGTGTTTGGCACGGCGCGTCGGGTCGTCTCGGAAGACGGGCGGACGCTGACGATCACGTTCCGCCAGGAGGACCGTGGCGTGCTCGAGAACAATACCGCTGTCTACCGCAAGAAATGAGAGCCCCGTGAGCGACGTCGTCTACCGAGCCGAGATTCCGCTGACGCGTGTCAAAGGACCATTGCGTCTCGCGCAGATGCCTGCCGAACGCGAGCCGGTGCGTTTCGGCACGCACGGTCCGATTGCGCGTCACTACGGCATCCGCGGCGAGGTCCACGAACCGCATGCGACGACGATCGATTATGTGATCGCGGCAACCGGTGGATGACTGCTCGGCACCCTGGGAGGCGCGCTGGAGGCGCGCGGGATCGCGGCCAGTGAAGGGCACTTGACGGCTGTCGCACATGGCGAGGTCGAGGTCGAGGCTGGTGTGCTCGTCCTGCGTCGCATCCACGTGGTGTTCGTGTTGAAGGGTGCCGCCGACGAAAAAGTCGACAGCGCCAATCGCGCGCACGACGTGTTCAGAATCCAGTGCCCGGTCTACCGCTCCCTTCATCAGGCGATTGATATCACCACGGAACTCAAGATCGAGCCTGAGGCTCGTCTATGATCGGAAAGCTCGGCTCACGAGCGCAGGGCACCGGTCATCGAACGAGCAGGAGGCTGAATGAGAAGCGTCGTCGTCATGGGGCTGATCTCCGCTGGCTTCATGACGGCGCTGGCACAGACTCCGGCGCGTGAGGGTCGAGCCGACGTGCCGGGAGTGCGTCTGTGGTATACGGACTCCGGTGGCCCCGGCCCCGCAGTGGTGTTCGTGCACGCGGCAACCGGCAGCAGTCGCGTGTGGGAGTATCAACTGCCCGCGTTCACGTCCGGCGGCTATCGCGTCGTGACCTACGATCGACGGGGGTTTGGACG
>JBKPNV010000188.1:0-9468 GCA_046732795.1 Acidobacteriota bacterium | reverse complement strand
AGGGCTTTTCCATCGCGCCATCATCATGAGCACGCTGGCGGACACGGCCATCACAGGGCTCGATCCGGCACGAGCCGTCGAGGCGGCCGAACTGCTACTCGCACGGCTCGGTCTGAAGGTCTCCGACCCAAGTGCGCTCATGACGATGCCTGCCGATCGCATCGTATCGGCACTGACCGGCTCCCTCACAGGACAGAGTGGGCGATCGGCGCAGGGCGATATCTCTCTGCGGTTCGTTCCCGTCGTCGATGGGCGAACGCTTCCATCTCACCCGTTCGAGCCGGTCGCATCGGAGATCTCGGCCGCCGTTCCACTGATCGTGGGTTCGAACGAATGCGAAGGCATCCCATACGGCAATCCCGACGATCCGTACTGGACGAAAGGGCCGGGCGATATGTCCGAGCTTCGTGCGGAGGTGAAGCGTATCGTCCGTGTAGGTGACGCAGACGCCGACCAGCTGATCGCGCTTTACCGCTCACATCGTCCCATGGAATCGTTCAGCGACATCGCCGCTGTCATTGCTGGTGACGCGTCGGCGCTTCGCTTCGCATCTCACGTGATTGCACAACGGAAGTTCACGCAAGGCAAAGCGCCTGTCTTCCTCTACTCGTTTACCTGGCGATCACCCGTGCGCAACGGCCGGTTGCGTTCGATGCACGGCATGGAGCTTCCGTTCGTCTTCGATCACCCCGACGCAATCTCGTTCATGACCGGTACCGGAGCCGACCGTTACGCGCTCTCGTCGGCGATGAGCGAGGCGTGGGTTTCGTTTGCGCGGACAGGTAACCCCAGTCACCCCGGAGTCGACATGTGGACTCCATTCAATCCATCGGCCTGGCCCACCATGGTCTTCGGCTCCCGAGTCGCGATGGTCGATGATCCACATGGCGAGGAGCGCAGAGCGATCGCGGCGCTGCGGCTTGCTGGTGCGATTTAGCGCTTGCTCGCCTCGATTCGGATCTGCTTCAGCGCTCCGGCTTCCGCCGGGAGTTCCGTCCCACCCGGCGGCCACGCGTTGGTCTTGAGAATGAACGCAATGACATCGACGTTCTGCTGGCGTGACAATTTCCCGGGACTGTCGAGCGGCATCGTCTGACGGATTCGATCGAACAGATCGCCGAGCGTGAGATCGTTCCAATTGGACGTGAACGCACCCCCGACGAGCGGAGGCGTCATGTCGCCGCCTTCGAGCGCGGCGCCATGACAGTTGGAACAGTCTCGTTGGTAGGCGGTTGCGCCGCGCTTGACCTGCTCCTCGGTGAACACGCCGTCCCAGACGGATGATGCCGATTGAGCGAACGTGACAGCCGCCAACAGCAGACACGCGGCGGGCTCGAAAATCAGGACCCGCCCCGCGTCCCTCACTGCTGCGTCCCGCCGCCGCCCGTATCGCGACGATCCGACTCCGGCAACGCGAACGCGATGTACTCGCCGGAGTAATTCCCTCCGCTCACCGCGATGACGATGAATTGCCGGCCGCCGATGCGGTAGGTCATCGGTGAACCGCTCACTTGCGCCGGCATCCACACCGCACCGACTTCCTGGCCGGTCTCCTTGTTGTATGCACGCATCATCGCGCCGCGCGGATGATCAGGAGTCGTGGTCACGAGCGGGTCGCCGGCAATGACCAGCGTCTTGGTGACGAGCACGCCCACGCTGCCGCTCTGCCCGGTCTTGGGAATGGAGAGCCCCTTCAGCTTCGGATGATTGCGCACGATGTCCGGCGTGTCGCCGTGCGGAACCTGCCATTTCAGCTCGCCCTTCCGCAGATCGATCGCCGACATCACACCGTAAGGCGGCTTGACCATCGACAAGCCTTCCACGACATTGGCCGCTCGCGCCGGCTGTGCACCGGAAGGTGCCGCAGGTGAAGTCGCCTCTTCAACAGCCGCACGTTGCGTCTGATTCACATCGGCGTACGTACCGGTTCCCGCGGCGACACGCAGGCGAAACGGTTGCCCGATGACGCCAGCCTGGTACGGGATGTCTGAAAATCCCTGCGGCGGCGGAGCGACCGACTCCGGTGAGAACGCTGACATGTTCGCCTGTGCGTACACGATTCCGCTCTCAGGATCCGCGCCGGCTCCCGGCCAGTTGGTTCCGCCGCTTGCGTTCCCCAGATTCAACGCGCCGAGCAGGCCCTTGACATCGCCGACAATCGGCGGATTGTAGAGCGTTCCGCTGTACGGGTAGTCACCGCCCCACTTGTATCGCTTCATGTTCTCGACCGCCTGCGTGCGCATGTCGGGTGTGAAGTCGATCAACTCGTCAGGGATCCGCAGCCCCGGGCGGCCGTACGCGGGAGGTTTGCTGGGAATAGGTTGCGTCGGTGAGTACCACTCTCCCGGAACGTCGCCAGGCGGAACCTTCGTTTCGGTGATCGGCCAGACTGGTTCGCCCGTGACGCGATCGAACACATACAGAAAGCTCTGCTTCGTGGGCTGCGCCACCAGCTTGCGCGGCTTCCCGTCGACGGTGACATCGAGCAGGATCGGCGCCGACGAGATGTCGTGATCCCAGATCGGATGGTGCACGAGCTGGAAATGCCACTTCCTCTGGCCGGTCTTCAAATCGACACAGACCAGGCTCTCACCGAACAGATTGTTCCCGGGCCGCTTGCCGCCGTAGTAGTCAGACGAGGGTGACTCCACCGGAAGATAGACAAGTCCCAATTCCTCGTCCACCGTGATCTGCGTCCACACGCCAGCATTGCCGTTCACGGCCCATGAGCCGTTCAGCCACGTGTCGTTGCCAACCTCACCAGGACGCGGAATCGTGTTGAAGGTCCACTGCAGCTTGCCCGTCCGCGCGTCGAAGGCGCGCACGAGTCCCTTGGTGTTGTTGTGCGTCGTGATCGTCATTCCTTCCTTCATCGACGATCCGACGATGATCGTGTCCTTGACGACGGTCGGAGTGGAGTGCAAGCCGATCTCGCCGGTTTCGAGATCGATCTGCTGACCCGTTCCGAAAACCACGCCCACCTTCAGGTCCACGACGCCGTCCTTGCCGAAGGACTTGACCGGCACTCCCGTCTTCGCGTTCAGTGCGATCAGCCGATAGCCCGGCGTAACATAGAGGACGCGGTTGTCACCGCGGCCATCGGTCCAATACGCGACGCCGCGCCCGGAGAGCTGTCGCGGCGCGTTCGCCCCGCGCACGCCTTCGGGATAGCGATGCACCCACAGCAACTCACCACTCTGCGCATCGAGGGCGACGACGGCTCTGCGCGTGCCGCCCGTTGCATAGAGCACACCGCCGACCATGAGAGGCGTGCCTTCGAGTTTGTATTCTGGCCGGGTCCCGAGACTGTCGGTCTTGAACCGCCACGCGATTTCGAGCTTGTTGAAGTTGCTAGCGTTGATCTGATCGAGCGGTGAGTACTTCGTGCCGCGAAGGTCACCGGTGTAGTGCGGCCACTCACCGTTGGTCGTCGACGCCGGCGGCGTCGACTGACCCGAGGTTCCCACCGAGAGCCAGAGAGTGCCGAGGGCCGTTACCACGAGCGCGGTTCGCTGCATTGGTCGCCACATGATTCACACTCCCTCCAACAGCCTGGAGAAGGCACGTCCTTCGAAGGAGTACTACCGGGGAGCACTATACACGCGCCGCACGGGCAACATACCTTCAAAATTCCACCCAGGCATTGGCCCGTTCGGCTCAGTTCCACGATCTGGCTATAATCCCGCTCGCGCGCAGGAGCGTTGTATGAATCGAGCAGCCGTCATATTCGGCGTCGGCCTCATCGGCGCGTGCGTCATCGGCCTCAGCGCTCAGGCCCCGACCGGCGCCCCGACAAACTCGGCGCCCAATCCATATACAACCATCGAGCACTTCTTGAAGATGCCCGACGGTCGGACGTGGGGATCCACGAGCGCGGTGGAAATCGATAAAGACGGACGAAGCATCTGGGTGGCTGAACGGTGCGGCGCCAATAGCTGCCTCGATCGAGCGACGGGGCAGATGTCGAACCTGCCCTCGATCCTGAAGTTCGACGCATCGGGAAAATTGGTGGCGAGCTTCGGCCAGGGGCTGCTCGTTTTTCCCCACGGGATCTACGTCGACCGCGACGGCAACCTCTGGGTCACCGATGGCCAGGACGATGCGCCCGCTCCGCCGGCGGCACCCCAGCCCGCACAGGCTGCAGCCGCCGCGGCGGCCACTCGTTCCGGGCCGCTGCCCGGATCAACACGCGGCCATCAGGTCTTCAAGTTCAGCCCCGAGGGCAAGCTCCTGATGACCCTCGGGAAAGCCGGCGGCGCATCGGCGCCCGACTTCTTCTATCAGCCTGACGATGTGTTGGTCGCGCCCAATGGCGACATCTTCGTCTCAGAGGGACATGGCGGCGCGAACTCGCGCGTGCTGAAGTTCTCTCGCGACGGGAAGTTCATCATGTCTTTCGGCAGCAAGGGATCGGGGCCGAACGAGATGGACCAGCCGCACGCACTCGCCATGGATTCGCGCGGCCGATTGTTCGTGGGCGATCGCGCCAACAACCGGATTCAGATCTACGACCAGAGCGGCAAGCTGCTCGATACGTGGACGCAGTTCAGCCGGCCGAGCGGCCTGTACATCGACAGACAGGACATGCTCTACGTCGCGGACTCGGAATCCGAATCGGTGTCGCGCAACCACGACGGCTGGAAACGCGGGATCAGGATCGGCAGTGCCCGCGACGGAAAAGTGCTCTACTTCATTCCCGATCCCATCGAGAAGGCCACCGGGACGAGCGCCGCGGAGGGCGTCGCGGTGGACGCCCAGGGCAACATCTACGGAGCGGAAGTTGGCCCGCGCGCGGTCAAGAAGTACGTCAGGAAGCCTTGACGGCTCCGAACGTCTGTCACGTTCCGTACGGCTTGCCACACTCGGGGCAGAACTTGGGTGTGCCATCCGCCTCGGTGCCACAGTTCGCACACTGTCTCTTCGGTGAGATCGCGGCACCGCATTCGGGGCAGAACGACAGGTCGTTGTAGTTGTTGGTGAAGGGAATCGTGGCCATGCTACGGCTTCGCGCCCGTTTGCACGTCTGCGGCCACGCACTTTCCGCCCTCGCAACGATTGTTCTCGGCACACGAGTACTCGTAGAGCTCCGTGCCCTTCTCCATCAACACGAAGGTGCGCGTGTTCCTGATTGGCTTCTGGTAATACTTGGGATCCTCGATCGTCACGTCCCAGTTGATATGGTCGAAGTCGGGCCGCGTCATCCGGATCGTCAACTTCAGGGCGTCGCTATGCGGATGCTGTGCCGTATCGAGCCAGGTTCGTCCGTTGAACCCGGCGGTCGTGATGACCAGCGTGTCGCCCTCCCAGCGGCCAACCGACGTACCCATCCACGTCGGCTCGAGGTCCTTGGGCAGCTCTCGCCCGTCGGTCGGCACCATCTGGAAGCGATTGTCCTGCTCCCAGAGGATTACCAGTCGATCGGGATGATGCACGTACGCGTGTGGATACGGTGTGTTGTATGCGCGCACGAATCCCCACGGCTGACAGTGGGATCCGTAGTCGTATGTCGTCGGCTTGTTGTTCTTGTCCCATTCGATCTTCCCGGCGGGCGTGAACAACAGGTCTCCCGTCACCACGCTCTTGCAGCCACTGCCACCGGCGGCGCAGGCCCCGTCCACGCCCTTGGAAATATCACCGACGCGAGGATGATCCCAGACGCCGGTGAAATCGGGCTTGCCATTCGCCAGGCGCGGCGCAGGTTTTGCCGTCTGAGCGGCGACCAGGGCTGATGCGAACACGACGAGAGTGCTCACAAGAAGAATGCGCTTCATGGTCATCTTCCTTCCGCGACGAAACTACTTGGCAGCCGGCGTCTGCTCGGACGCCGTGAATACCTGCCGGCCGTCGGCAAACGTCACTCCTCGGCTGGCGGCGTTCGGTGAGCCATCCTTCGCACGGATGCCCTGCACTTTCACGGTGTCACCCACCTTCAGCGTGTCCTTGGTGATTCCTCGTCGCCTGAGTCCGTTGGGCGCAGCACCGGAAAAGCCCCACACCGCCTGGAGACCGGACACTTCGTCCTTCCCCTCGACGTAGAACCAGATGTGAGGATTGGTCCATTCGACCTTCTTCACCACGCCGCTCACCCTGACCGGTTTGGTGGCGTCGTACTCGGCCGCCTCGGAGTGGTGCGCAAGAATCGGGACGGCCGCGACGAGCAAGCCAGCGCTGACGGCCAGCGCGACCCGAAAAAGTTTCACTGACATCACAGTCCTCCCCAACGCCTTTGCGCGGATTCTCGTGGTAGAGCGCAGGCTTGAGCCGCCGCGTCATCGCGACGCGGGGGCTTCCTTTGCCGAAGGGTACGGCGGACAGGAAAGCCCCCGCTCTACGTCGTTGCGGAAAACGCCTTGAATACGCTCTCAGCGCGTCGAGGTCGTGGTCTGAGGCGCAGGCGGGAGCGTCGAGGCGGCGAGCGCGGCGACTGCTGCCATGTCCTGCACCGACATGCTGGTGACCGCCGACTTCATCAGCTCGGCCCATGGGCCGTGCCGCGCCCCGGTCTTCATGTCGAAGAGCTGCCGCATCATGTAGCTCACCGAGCGCCCCGCCAACGGCGGTACAGGACCGATCCCTTCGAAGTTCGCGCCGTGGCATGTCGCGCACTGATACTTCGAGGCCACCTGCTTGCCGCGATTCAGCGTGCCTGGCGGCACGTACACCGTCCAGGACATGTGGGTATCACGCGCCTCCGCTCGCAGGTTGTCCTCCGGAATCTCGATGATCTCGTCGGCAGGGAGTGGCGCCATCCCGCCGCCCTCGTTGGCCGGAATGGCCATGTGCATCCCGCCCTGCAGCCGTACTTTGGGCGCCGTCTTCGACTCGACGACCTTGACGCGGCGCGGATACGGCTGCTGCGCGAAATACTGCGCGATGGCCAGATCCTCCTCGCGGGTTGTCGCCTTGGCGAAGCCGATCATGTTGTTGGTGTTCGCCTTCCGCGGATCGGCGCTCTTGCGTAGTCCGTCCCTGAAATCCTGCATCTGCTGCAGGAAATAGGTCGGATTGAAAGAGCTGATCGGAGCGTTCTCTGGCCGCCCGGAACCGTCTGGGAGATGACACAGCGTGCACTGACGTACGCCCTGTTTCCCGTAGCGAGCGACGTCGGGCAGCGTCCCGCGACGATCCTCGGGGTGCCAATCCATCGTTTCCTTTGCCGCCCGAAGCTGCCCGCGGGTAAACGTCGTCGTGGTCCCCGGAATCGAGACCACAGCATTGTCGTCGGTCGGCAGCGCGGAGACCGGAGGTGGCGCCCCTCCCGCTGGCGGCGGTGCGTACGCCCAGTCCGGGAGGCCTGCAGGAATGGGGCCTGTCGGAGCAGGCGCGGCCGGCTGCTGCGCCATGATCGACGCCCCGAAGATCACGACTGCGATCGCAATTGGAGCACCCACCACTTTGCCCATGTTCCTCTCCATGATGTGTGGTTAGCAGAAATTCGTTCGCGGAGAGTCTACACCCGGTGCGCCATGCATTCCGCATTCATTCCGCCGCTCGGCTCCGGTCGGCCATCATTCGGCCGTCCAGGCGATCCCCCGACAGCTCGGCTACACCTACCCGCACGGTACGGAGTGTCCGGCCCTAGCCGGACGAACGTAGTTGCCGCGTGTTCTACACTTCGCGCGGTGACTATCGAGCGGCGGCTGCTGGCGGCATTTGCTTGCTCAGGTTTTGCCGCGCTTGTGTACGAAATCGCCTGGACGCGGCTCCTCACACTGCATCTTGGGCACACGACGGCCGCGGTCAGCACGGTCACCGCGGCGTTCATGGGCGGGCTGGGCATCGGCAGCGCATTCGGCGGACGCATGGCGTCGAGGCTGGATCGTCGTCGCGCCCTCAAGACCTATGCGCTGCTGGAACTGGCAATTGCGCTTGCGTCGCTATCGATTGCAGGAAGCCTGGCGCTGCTCACGCCGGTGTTCGCGTGGGCGTATGGGGAGGACGGCTCCTCGCTCGCCTTCACGATGGTACGAATGGCATGCACGTTCGTGGTGCTGCTGTTACCGTGTATCGCACTGGGTGCCACGTTTCCAATGGCCGTTCGTGTTGCCGTCGTGTCCTCCACACGACCAGGTGGCCCGGCGGGCCGGCTGTACGGGGCCAACACCTCTGGCGCTGCGATCGGTTCGCTGGCGGCAGGTTTCTTGTTCGTGCCCCTTCTCGGCCTCATTGGCACGACGCTGACCGGGATGGCCGCAAGTGCGACGAGCATCGCGCTCGCGCTCTCGATCCAACGCGCGCCTCGTCATGACGGCGACGCCCTCGCGGAGGCGACGACACTCCCGCTTGCGCGCGTCAAGCGTCGCGATGCCCGGCCGAGTCGCGCAAAACGATCGACCACCGTTGAACACGTCGACAGCCGGCACACAGAGCCACGAGGTTACCAGCTGGCGGCGGCGGTGCTGGCACTGACCGGCTTCGCCACGTTCGTGTACGAAGTCGCGTGGACGCGCGTGCTGGCGATGTTGATTGGCCCCTCCATCTATGCCTTTGCCGCCATGCTTACGTCGTTCATTACCAGCCTCGCGCTCGGTTCCTTTGTGGGTGCCTCCCTCGCCGAGCGGAGCCGCCGTCCCGCAGCCGCGCTCGCGATAACGCTGATTGCGACGGCGGCCGCTGCGTGTGTCAGCGTCGCCCTCGTCGGCAGCCCGCTGCTCGAGATTGCACCGGCGGCCTCGCAGCACACAGGCGGCCTCGAGAGAGTCGCGCTGCCGCATCTCGCGGTCGCCTTCGGACTCACGTTGCCGATCGCACTGGGACTCGGCATCGCATTCCCGCTGTCGCTCGAGCTGGCCGGCAGCCGCGACGCGATCCCGGCACGATTGGGCGTTCTCTATGCCGTGAATACGACGGCGTCAGTGGCCGGGGCGCTGGTCGCCGGCTTCGTGACCATACCGGCCTGGGGCCTGCGCACGTCGTTGCTGCTCGCAACGACGACCCTTCTGATCGGCGCCACGACGCTGATCATTCGAGGTAACTTCTCACGTCGCTCTCGCCTTGTCGCGCTCCTGCCCCTCAGCGCACTCGTCCTTTGGATGCCGACTGGTCCGGGGTGGGACCGTGAGTGGCTCGCATCGGGCGGCTACTTGTATACGCGTTTCGTACCGCCCGGCATCGACCATCGCGCGGTGCTCACAGCTGGAACGCTAGAGTACTACCGCGAGGGTGCCACGGGTTCGGTCGCGGTCAGGGCGCTGACCGGACAACGATCTCTCTCGATCGACGGCAAGGTCGACGCCTCCACCGGGCGCGACATGCTGACGCAGAAGCTGCTGGCGCACCTGCCTCTGCTCCTCCATACGAACCCACGACAGGTAGGCATCGTGGGACTCGGCAGCGGAGTCACTCTTGCGTCGGCGCTCGTGCATCCCGTCGCAGCCGTTGATGTCGTCGAAATCTCACCGGAGGTCGTGGACGCGTCAGCTCACTTTACAGACGTGAACCGCCATGCGCTCGAGGATCCGCGCACGC
>JBKPNV010000187.1:0-4871 GCA_046732795.1 Acidobacteriota bacterium | reverse complement strand
AGACTCGCCTCTACGTGGCCCCTATTGCTCAGGCGCCCCGTCGATATTTCCCTGCACCGGACGACGCTTGCGGACGATGCCCTTCTTGAGATCTTCTTCGAGCGCGCGGTCCTCGGCCCGTTCAGCGCTCATGATGTACTTGATGGCGCCGTTGCCTTCGTGGCATTCGTACGGCAGCGGCTTGAACCCTGGGGGCGAAATCAGCGGAATCGCGACCGTCCACGACTTCGTGTAGGTCTTCGGATCGTCGATCGTCATGTCGTACAGCATGACGCTGTCGGCGATCCGCGTGAAGTGTTCGGTCAGACGCATGCCTTCGCTGTGGCGCAGCCCGTTGCCGTTGCCTCCCTGGACACCCGTCCGATCGGTGAAGTTCGTGGTCTCGATCACGAGCGTGTCGCCCTGCCAACCTCCCCGCGAATCGCCGAGATATTGGCGGATGCTCGACGCGAGGTGGTGCCGGCCGTCGACCGGGACGATGCGCGTGTCGTGAATCATCTCGTAGCTGATCACGAACTGATCGGGTGTTTGCAGGATGACGTTGCCGTTGCCGTAGGGCACGGGCATCACCGACCCGACGATGCCGCGCGTGATGCAGCGATCGTACAGCGTGAAGTCCTCGAAGGTGTTGAACGGTCCTTCGCCGAAGCTTCCGCGATCGCGCGGCGCCCGCCGTGATTCGCCGAATGGCGTGATTGCCGGCATTCGCCCGTTGGCGGGGCTGACCATCAGAGATGTCAGTCGAAATGTCGTCTGGCCGCGCAACGCGCGATCGCGCCCGCCGGTGTTGGCGCCCGAGGCGTTGTACGCGGACTGACGCGTTTGTTCCTCGCGTTTCACACGGTCTGCGTACTCCTCTTCGGTCACGAACATCCGGGTGCCCTGGGCGACCGGTCGTTCGCGCGGCACGCCATGGACGCTGTCGCTCGTCCATGCGCCCGTAAGGTCCGGGTGACCCCACGCCGTGCGGGGTGCCTGCCAGCCATCCTTCACCCCGATTTGGCGTTGGAGGATCCGGGCCAGAGCCCGATGCTTTTCGAGATTCCAGCCATCTGTCGCGGTGAGATCGCTCTCGCCGAGGGCAGGCCCTTGCGCGATGAGGGGAGCCGAAACGAAGCCGACGACTGCCAGGATTCCTGAGGTAAGAACCGAAGTGAGTGCCCGACGCGTCATGAGATCCTCCAGATTCTTCCGTCCCGCGTCGTGGCTTGGGACGGTCCGAGCGAGGGCGAGGAACGACCGCGGCGTTGCGGGGATTCTCGCTCAGTCGATCCGGTTCTTCAACCGGAACCGCCAAATGGGCCCGGACACGGGCACATACCTGATTTTGGGTACCGGAAATACAGGGTTCTGGCATTGCACTCTGGCGAGTCATGGATCTAGACTCCCGCTGGCCTTGCATCGGATCCCAATCTAAGGGTGTACCGGCCACTCTTTCGCTCAAGCTGATGAAGTTACCCAACCAAGCCGGTTGAAGGGCGGGTTACGACATCGGCGGAAAGCGACTGCCATGCGTATCGTACGGAGCTGGGCAGTATCCCTCGGGGTGGCACTGCTCATTCCCGTTGCTGCGTCTGCTCAATCAACCATCACTGGAGTCGTCACCGACACGTCGGGTGCGGTATTGCCCGGGGTGACGGTGGAGGCGGCGAGCGACGCGCTAATCGAGAAAGTTCGCGTCGACGTCAGTGATTCGTCCGGGCAGTATCGAATCCTCGATCTCCGTCCTGGGACGTACAAGGTCAGCTTCAAGCTGCCTGGGTTCAATACGTTCGTTCGCGACGGCCTTGTGCTGCCGGCCGACTTCGTCTCCACGGTCAACGCGGAACTGCGAGTCGGCACGCTCGAAGAGACGGTGACGGTCACGGGGGAGAGCCCGATCGTCGACGTGCAGAGCACACGGCGCCAGACGCAGATGAACACGGAGCTCATCGAGTCGCTTCCGACGGCGCAGGGGTACGCAGCCATGGCGACGCTCATGCCGTCGTTCGTCATCTCCGGCGGCGGTAACAACAACGTGCAGCTCAGCACAGGCATGATTGTGTTCGGCGGCCGCGGTGGTCGGGGAAACGAGGGGATCGCGCAGACGGACGGCCTCGGAACGGGCGCCGCGATCAACGGCGGCGGCGTTTCGGGATACGGCCGGCTCGATACGACGCAGGAAGTCGTGATGACGAGCACAGGCGGCCTCGGTGACGTGGAAGTCGGGGGACCGGTCGTCAACCTGGTGCCCCGTACTGGCGGCAACACGTTCGAGAACCGCTTTCAGGCCTCCGGCCTCACAGGCGCAATGCAGGGCAGCAACTTCTCTGACGAACTCCGCCAGGCCGGACTACGCACACCAGCCGAGACGCGGTACCAGTGGGACTCGAGCCTCACCAACAGCGGACCGATCGTCCGCGACCGCCTGTGGTTCCTCTACGCGACGCGGTATCAGGGAAACGCCAGCACGATCCCGGGCATGTTCATCAACAAGAACGCGGGCGACAACAGCAAATGGCTATATGAACCAGACTTCAGCCGTCCGGCGCAGACGAGTGATGCCGGCACGATCACGCCGACGATGCGCCTGACGTGGCAGGTATCCGCGAAGCACAAGATCGGGGTGTTCTGGGATGCGGGCTCGTTCAAGATCAACCGCGAGAACTATCCAGGCCAGGGCAATGCCACCAACGCGCCCGAGACCGGAGGAATTCAGCCTGGCAACGGCAGTTCGCGTCTGCAGCAGCTGAAGTGGACGGCAACGATGACGAGCAAGCTGCTGCTCGAGGCAGGCCTCGGCACGTACCAGCAGAACTGGAACACGCGCGAGCGTCCCGGCAACGATCGTGAACTGATTCGCGTCGTCGAGCAGTGCGCCAACGGATGCCCGGACAACGGCAACATTCAGAACCTGACTTATCGCGCGATGAACTGGAATGCCGACTGGATGTCGCCCAATCGTGCAAACGCGTACGCGACGTATGTGACCGGCGCGCACAGCATCAAGGGTGGATACCAGGGTGTGCTCCACATCAACATGTCGAACCCGTTCACGAACAACTACAACCTGCAGTACCGGTTCAACAACGGTGTGCCCAACCAGTTGACGCAGAACCTGCTGCCGTACAGGACGGAAGAGCGCACCCGGTACGACGCCTTGTTCATCCAGGATCAATGGACACGCGGCAAAATGACGATCCAGGGAGCGCTTCGCTACGACCATGCCTGGAGCTACTATCCGGCGCAGCAGATCGGTCCGACCCGCTTCCTGCCGCAGGGGTTGTACGTCCCCGACACCAAAGGCGTGCTCGGTTATCACGATATCAACCCGCGCGCCGGGTTCGCCTACGACCTGTTTGGCGATGGCAAGACGGCGCTGAAGTTCCATACCGGCCGCTACCTCGAAGCGGCGGTCAACGGCAATGGCAACTACTCCGAGCTTCGCCCCATCAATCGCATCAGCAATAGCGTGACGCGAACATGGACCGACGCCAATCGCAACTACCAGCCGGACTGCGATCTGATGAACGGACTCGCGCAGGATCTGCGCCCGACCGGTGGTGACTTCTGTGGCGCGTGGAGCAACGCGAACTTCGGAAAGGAGGTCGCCGTCCTCTCCTATGACGAGCAGATCCTGAAGGGGTGGTACAACCGCCCGTCCGACTGGGCGGTCACCGCGACCATCCAGCAGGAAATCCTGCCTCGCATCTCCGTGGAAGTGGGGTACACGCGACGCTGGCTCCAGAACTTCACCGTGACCGACAACCGCGCGGTGACGCCGGCCGATTTCGGAACGTTCAGCGTGACGGCGCCGAGCGATCCGCGTCTGCCCGGCGGTGGTGGGTACGTGGTCTCGGGGTTGTACAACGTCAACCCTGATAAGTTCAGCGCCGTCGACAACTACCGGACATATGCGCCTGCGTATGGTGATGTGTCCCAGGTGTACAACGGCGTGGACGTGAACGTGAGCGCCCGTCTGCGGGGCGGCCTGCAAGTTCAGGGGGGCACGAGCACCGGTCAGCAGGTGACCGACTCGTGCGGCGTACGCGACGTGCTCCCTGAACAGGTCTCGACGGGCGCATCGTCGCAGGGCGGAATCCCATATAACCCTACGAATCCGTATTGCCACTATGCACCCGGCATCACAACCCGCGCGACGGCCGCCGGCTCGTACATCGTGCCACGGGTCGACGTGCAGTTCGGGTTCGCATTCACGAGCAGCCCGGGCGTGCCACTCCAGGCCAACTGGGACGTGCCGAGCGCGATTGCTGCCCTTACGCTGGGACGGCCTCTGTCCGGGAACATGCCGAACGTTTCGGTGAACCTCCTTGCGCCGGATCAGATGAAATCGCCGCGAGTGAACATCCTCGACTTCCGCGCGGGCAAGATCCTGCGATTCGGAGGGACGCGGGCGAATATTGCGGTCGATATCTACAACATCCTGAACCTGGACACGGCGATCACGCAGAACTTCAACTACGTTCCGAATGGGGCGTGGCTGGTGCCGACTGAAGTGCTCACCGCGCGGACGGCGAAGCTGACGCTGCAGTACGATTTTTAGGGCCACGAAGCGCACGAAGAATTAGCCACGAAGGACACGAAGTATAAGGCCACGAAGGACACGAAGTAATAAGGCCACGACGGACACGAAGTAATAAGGCCACGACGGACACGAAGTAATAAGGCCACGACGGACACGAAGAACCCAGCGCGGCGAAGCCGTAACCAAAACAGCGCTTGGCATGCGATGCGGGCGCCCGGGTTGGGTGCGGTTTCGTCGCGCGAAATGGCGATAGGGGAAAGGCTCCCGGCAAATCTGCCGCATGATGTGTTTGCCACAACGCATCGAGCGGAGGACAGACCATGGAGCGTGTCCTGACGCGGCCCGA
>JBKPNV010000186.1:0-5265 GCA_046732795.1 Acidobacteriota bacterium | reverse complement strand
GCAGAGTTACGCTACTTCTTCTGGAGTTCCTGGTACGCGATCTTCATGTTCGCCAGAGCGCCACCGAACGCGGGGCTGAGACTGGCGGCGTAACCCTTGAACTTGGGCGCGACCTTGTATTCGCCGGCGGCCTGCTCGGCGGTCTTTCCCGCCTTCAACGACGCGCGCGCGAAGTCGACGAAGTCCTTGGTGAAGTCGGCGTACTCGCGCAAGTCGTTCCACGTTCCCACGGGAATGTGCCCGTTGATGATCGTGTCGACGTTCTTGACGGTCGCGACGGCTTTGGCCAGCGACTCCGGCTGTTCGACCACGCTGCCGCCGTTATCGGTATCCACGTAGGGCAGCGCCTTCCACGCGAACATGTCACCGACGTGCATCGTCCGCAACGCGGGGAAGACGACGAAGGTATCGCCGTTGGTGTGACCGCGCCCGAAGTAATAAAGATCGATCTGGTCCTTGCCGGATCCAACAGTCAGTTTGTCCTTGTAGGTCCGCCTGGGGATGAACTGGGCATTGGCACCACTGAACTCCTTCATCCTGGTCATATTCGTCCTGGTGTTCTCCTGAACGATGCTTTCGACCGAGGCGCCGAAGGAACCGTTGCCTCCGGTGTGATCGCCGTGCGTGTGGGTGTTGATGATGCGCGTCACGGGCTTGTTGGTCACCGTCTTGATGCGTTCGAGGATGGTCGGCCCGAACCCGGGCAACTTGGTGTCGACGAGCGTGACACCGGCGTCGGTGATGAACACCGCGACGTTGCCACCGCTGAACGTGGCCTGATTGTCAGCGCCCGATCCGGAAATGATGTACAGGTTGTCCTTGACCTTCTCGATCTGCATGGCCTTGATCGCCGCAGCCGAGGGTCCCTGAGCGTGGCCAGACACGGCCAGCGACACGACACCCACCCCGATCAACGTTCCAAGCAACAGTCCTCGCCTCATTCGGCCCTCCTGAGCGCATTCACGTTATCACGCGTCGGGACTCGCGACTCGGGGCTCGGGGCTTGTTCGATCCGCACGATGTTCATCACGGCGTAATCGCGGAGGCTAAAGCCTCCGCTCTACGCTGGCGCGGTTACAGGCGTCCCAGCAGGTCGCGTTGACGCGACAGTCGCGCGTCGCGCTCAGAAGCAAAGCGCTTGATGCCCGAAAGAATCGACGCGGCATCGAGGTGCGCTTCGGCGATGACATCAGGCTCGAGGCCGCTGGTCAGCCATTGATGATCCCAGTCGGACGTCATCGAATATTCGTCGGTGAGCGGACCAACGTCGCGCAACGGCCACACACGGCGAGTGCCTGTCGATACCACCATCAGGTCGTAATACGCCTCTCGCGGCAGTACCGCGTTGCGATACGACTCCGGCTGCCGATCGAACAGTTCCTCGCTGATCGCAGCGACAACCTTCACGTTGACGCCCGCTTCTTCCAGCTTCGGCAGGATGCTCACCAGGTTGACAGTGGAACTGGACCCTTGTGTGACAACGTACCCATGACGGGGCATGCCGGGCTTGAAGTCGCGAATCACGTAGAATCCCTTCGCTGCCGCGAGGAGATCCGTATCCGCAAACGTCGTGCGATCCGCAACCGGGAAATCGGGACGCGCAACTTCGAGCGTGATGATCCCGACCTTCTTGTCGCGCGCCGCGATCTCGGCGGCAGCGAAGTATGCCGGCGCCACGTCGTTGTAGTCCCAGAAGTTCAGATGAATCGTCTGACCGCGCGGGAAGAGCTTCCAGACCTGCGGCGCGAAGATGCCGAAATGCGTTCGCCCGTCGGCTGCCGTCTCCGGCCCCGAGTGACCAACGAGGATGTGGAGCACTCCGGTTCTGAAGGGGCTGTCCTGATTCTGCTGACTCCAGACGCGCGCCGGCGTGTACATCAACGGCGTGAACGCGCCGTAGGTACCACTGATCGCCCAGACACCCGCGAACTTGTCGGGATCGAGCGATGCGTTCTGACTCACCAGCCCAATCGCCGTCGACGCGTTGCCCGCTTCCTGAATGGCCGCCTTGAAACGTGTGCCGAGAACGTTGGTCTCGGGGTCGTAGTGCCCCCACAGGCTCCCGTGCTCGAGATTGATCGACTCGGACAAATCCGCCGCCATGGTGAGGAAGCGGTTACCCGTGACGTAGTTGACCCACTTGACGATCTCCGAGATCCCGCGCCGAGTGCCGGCCACGTCACCGGCCTTTCGGAACAACGTGATCGAGACATCCTTCTTCGCACCGGTCACCGCATTCGTGACCGACACCTTCTGCGGCTCGACCGGGAGCTTGGCCACGCGCAGCCGCTCGTCCTGAAACGGATCGTGATTGACCTGCAGCCGGAGAGGAAGCGAGTCGGGCAGCGAATCCCCAATCTCGACGAGCCGATCGGCAAGCCAATCGCCGATGCCATTCCGGTCGAGCAGTGACATGACGACGTCCACGTTGGTCTTGAACTGAATGAGGCGCTCGCGTGAGTCTTTGACGACGCCGTCCCGAATGCCCTGGAACTCCACGCCGTAGCGCTTCTCGAAGGTGGTCGCCAGCGCGAGGAAGTACTCCGAATTCATCTTCATCGCGTACGGATGGCTCGGGTAGCCGACAACCTGCTCGCCGAAATCGGGAATCCTGCGATCCACCGCGGCCGGCCAGTATCCCTTGGTCGTCTTGCCGATCACTGCCATGGGACGGCGATCCGCCGGATCCCAGTGCTCCATCGTCTTCAGCACCGCCACGACCTGGTCGTATGCGTTTCCATCCTGGACGACGAAGATATTCCAGCCATACGAGGTCCACTGATCGATGAGGTGATAAGCCTCGTATTTGCGATCGATGACGCCGCCGATCAGCGAATCGTCGATGCCGGCGTTGTTATCCGAGATCATCACGCGCAGCCGCTTACCGACTTTCAGGGCCATTGCCTGCGTCTTGAGCTCCTGCGCGTGGCCTTCCGTCATCGCGAACTCACCCTCGAAGGCGATGATCTTCGGCGCCGCGATGCCCGCGCCCATGACGTCCCAGAACGCGGCCTTGCCCGCAGCGGTCGCGATGCCGATTCCCGACGGGCCGCCGTTGACGTCGTTGGTGACGTCGGTGCTCTCGGCATGTCCAGCCAGGGCGCGAATTCCACGCAGCTTGGCCTGCGCGAAGAGCGGATGATCGGCAAGCCCGTTGTCGTGGAGCAGCGTCTTCATTGCCCCCGCCCCACGGCGGAATCCGAGCGCGTCGACCGGCAGAATCGCGACGTGCGGATCGGCGTAATAGCGCTTGCTGCCCGTCGCCTCGTACTTCCGCGCGAGCGCCTGCCCCATGATCATCCACAGCGCGTAGCAGGTCGGGATACAGTGACCACCGGCCAGCATGAACTTGTCGCTGTAGGGATGCTTCGGGCGACGGTAGTCGAAGCGCAGTCCACCAAGATCGGGACCGGCCAGGTGCGTCGCGACGTTGTACGGCGTATAGGCGAGCGGCCCGCCAAAGTGCCCCGTCTGTGCGTAGTTGCCGAGGAGCACCAGGGTCATGCACGTCATGAACCCGACATCTTCGAGACGCTCCCTGTCATACGGCGTCGTCAAGGGTTCAACGGCGGAAAGCATCTCTGTCGAAGCCAAGCTCGATCCCTCCGGCACGCGGGGGACTGAAGCCCCCGCTCTACGTGTAAAGAGGCGGCACCGTAGAGCGCAGGCGTCAGCCTGCGCGACCCGCCGGGCCCGCCCATCATGACCCGGCCTACTCAGTCGTGAGACGCATTAGTGTATTCGATCGGCTACTCGAGACCCGAGGCTCGTGCCTGCTCGCGCGCCAGAACGGCCTGATCGCGGTCGCCGTCACCATGCGCGACGGCCCCCAGGAGGCGTTCGTAGTAGACGTTGTGGCTGGGCATTGGAACACGAGCGAGATCAGCAGCGGCTGCGATCAGGCCAGCGTCCTTCAGCCCAACGAAAATGGGCGATCCCACCTGGTCGTAACTTTCGTCGACCATCTTCTGGCCATACACCTTGTAGGCAGGGGCGGAGAACAACCCTTCCGTCATCACGTCCTGGAAGACTTGTGGCAACACCCCGTACTTGCGCACGAGCGAGAAGCCCTCCGCCATCGCCACCATCGCGCAACCAAGCACCGCGTTGTTGGCGAGCTTGATCGCAGTCGCAGATTCGGGCTTCGCTCCCGCGGGGAACGTCTTACGTCCCATCGCGCTGAGCAGCGGCTCACACGCACGCACCGCATCGTCGGGACCACCAGCGACGATCCCGAGCTGCCCTGAAGCCGCCAGGTCCGGTCGGCCGAGTACAGGCGCGGCAACGAGTGTCTGCCCGGCATCGCGATGTCGCGCTTCCAGCTGTCGCACTGTCGCGACACCGTGCGTACCCATCACCAGATGGATCGCGCCGCGCGGAAGCGAGTCGCACAACCCACCCGCACCAAGCGCAACCTCGAGAATCGCCTTATCCTCAACGAGCATCGTCACGACGACGTCGCGACCGGCGCAAAGATCGCGAATCGAAGATGCAACGCGAGCACCGGCCTCTCCGAATGGCGCCGTCGCGGCGGCGATCATGTCGAAGACAGAGAGTTCGTGCCCGGCACCGAGGATACGCCTCGCCATTCCCTGTCCCATTCGGCCAAGGCCGATGAAGCCCACCTTCATACAGAACCTCGAAAAGTTAGAAGTTTAAAGTTTAGAAGTTGGGAAGTAAGTGGGAAGTACGCCGGCCGGCTGTACTTTGAAGTTACTTCCCGATTTTGAACTTTAAACTTTTGAACTTACGTGAGCTGTCCCTTCACCCAGTCGAGCTCACGCGTGACGTATTCGACGATGTCGCCGGTCTTGAGGTGAGCGGGGAGCACGTCCCAGGTGTAGGTTTCAATCTCGAGGTGCGTCGACAGCGGCGTCTGCTTGTGGACGGCGAGCGCCTGCTCGAGCGCAAAGCGCGTCGTGCCGAAGCCGCCGCCGAGATCCTCGAGGAACACGGGCACATGAAAGTGCGTGCGCCACTCACGCGGCCCGGGATCTTTCTGAAACGCGTCGAAGGCATCCTCGAGATTCAGGAACCAGGTCGTCTTCCCGTCCTTCTTCTGACAGGTCTGCGAGAGATAGATCGTCTTCGCAAAGGTCTGGAGCGCGTCCACCGTCTTCTGCGTGACGTGGGGGATGTGCATCGACGCCGCTTCCTGCAGCTTGACGATCGGCACCCCGGCCGCGACCAGCTTCTGGAGGGAGGCCGGGATGTCCTCGTAGCCCACCGCCTGGTGGCCGATGTCGAAGACCACGCCCGTGTAGG
>JBKPNV010000185.1:0-5296 GCA_046732795.1 Acidobacteriota bacterium | reverse complement strand
GCGCAGCATTCTTCGTAGCCCAAGTCGTGCTTGGCGCAAGCCCGAAGAGCTCCGCGCGAAGCGGCGTGCAAGGGAGGTCACAATGAGCACTCGAACAATCAAGGAAGACGCGACGCAAACCGGCACCGCTGCCGCCGTCGATCTGAAGCTCGAGGTCGTCGTCATTCCGGTGGCCGACGTCGATCGCGCCAAGCGCTTCTACGAGAGCGTGGGGTGGCGTGTGGACGCTGATTTCGCCAACGGCAACGACTGGCGTCTCGTGCAAGCGACACCTCCAGGATCCCCGTGCTCTGTCATGTTCGGCAAAGGGTTTACGAACGCCGTGCCGGGATCGGTTCAGGGAACGTTCCTCGCGGTCGATAACGTCGAAACTGCGCGCGCCGAGCTCGTAGGACGCGGCGTCGACGTGAGCGAGGTTTTCCATTTCGAAGGCGATCGCCTTGTGGTGGGCACCGAGGGACGGACATCCGGCCGTGACCCGAAAGGGCGCTCCTACCTGTCGTTCGCCTCATTCAGCGATCCAGACGGCAACAGCTGGTTGCTGCAAGAAGTCAACGGGCGGCTGCCAGGCCGCGGGCTCAGCGTGGACCTGTCGAGTATGACGTCGCTTCTACGGGAGACAGAAGAGCGTCATGGCAAGTACGAAGCCACGGCGCCGAAACACCACTGGTCGGAGTGGTACGCCCCATACATGGTGGCGCGCGTGCGGGGGCGAACTCCTGACGATGCAGCGATCGAGGCCGCGCGTAACGTCGAAGGCAGCCGCGAACGGGCGCGAGTATAGCGATCGGCCCGTCAAAGGCTAGGAACACCTAACTCGCCGTCGCCTGGCGACGGGATCCATGACGCCGACGAACGGAGCCGCGCATTCGCCGGGCGGGAGGGCTCTGTTCGCCACGGCGGGCTGACTTACGCGTCACGCGTCGCCGCGTCGGCGCCGCTGTTCTCGCGACCGTCCGCTGCCTCGCGCGAACGTTGCGCCGCTCAGATTCCGGCTTCTCCTGACTCGGCGTCACGTCGCTTTCGCTGTCGTTCTGTTTCTCGAGATCGGCAATCACATTCTGCAGGAACATGATCATGCGCTTGCGCTGCGTCTTCGGCGTTGCGCTCCACTTCTCGCTGCCCGCACGTTTGTGCGCGATCTTGAACTTGAGACCAGTCAGCGACGTTGTGTAGTCATTCGCGGTTTGCTTGGCGACATTTTGATGGGCGAGGACATACCAGTGGTACTCGGTGCCGACGGGCACGCCCGATCCTTCGGGAGCGCGTCCGGCGCGTCGCTTGGTGACGGCGTAGCTGATCTGCCACAGGTCGGGGGTGATCTTCGTCTCCTTCCAGTCGCCCCGGTCATAATGCCACCTGTGACTTCGTCCGATCTTCATACCGGTATATCGCTGTCCCTCGTACTCCTTGAATTCGTTGTACGAAACGGCCGCCTCGCTCCTGGTCTTCTTCGTCGACTGTTTCGCCGAGCTGGGCTTTACGGCCATGGTCCCTCTCCTGCTTGCCTGGTTAAGTTGCAAATACGAAAGTCAGCCGAGCGCATGACGAGTTACGTGGCGCACACGCTCAGCCACGATGCCGTACACGAGGTGCGCAACGAACGACTGGCAATGCATTTCCAGCGGCCGTTGGACTGTCGGACGTGAGAGACCAAGCAGTGGCATTGCGATTTCGTCAGCCGCCAGCCATAACGCCGACCCGAACGCCATGCCCGAAGGTCGATCTCGCGAGGTCTTGTTGCGATACGCGCCGTACATCGCGCCTGCGGCAGCGCCAAAGCTGAAGTGGACAATGGGCGCAGCGATCGCCAACTCTCGGTCCGAGAGAGGACGGTTGAGCGTGGCACACGCCAATGCCTGCGCAGCCAGCTCATTCGAGTTCTGGTTTTCAGCGCGCTCCTGCCAATCTCTCGCATCGTGCGGACCTGCCGCGGAGGCCGGCGCATTCCCGTCGGCCACGAGGGTCCACAATCGCTGCGCGTAGTTCATCGCCAGCGTTCCCGCAAGGCCCCCAACAGCTCCCGCGACTGCATCCTTAGCGGACGGTGTCATGGTCACCCCTGTCCAGGAACACGCCACTCTCGTGCCACCGTGAACTCGTCAATGTACGAATACTGAATAGGTTGTGCTTTACGGCGACAGGAGTGGCTGGTTCAGGTTCGCTTCGGTCGCCGCGACGCGATTCAGCGCTTACCGTACTCCGTAAATACGTAATCTCTTGCCTTCGCTCGCGTGTGGCAGGCAAATCCGCATTTGGCATCGTTCCCCTGCGGTGGCGAGCCAGCGCTGGTGCCAGGCGTGAACGTATCGGACTTGGCGTCGTATTCGAACACGGCATATCCCCATCCGCCGCTGTCCGCGAACCGCGTGCTGTCCTTCGTCATGAAGCCCACGTTCAGCAAAGTGCCAGGGACCATCGCCTCGGGGAAGAACTCGTTCTGTTTCGGGATCCAGTGAACCTTGGCCATCTTGGCCCCATCAGGAACCGGCTTGCCGTTGCCCGGAATCCCGGCCCGGTAGGCGTCGATCATCACGGGATTCCCGAGGATCACAGCCATCACCTTGCCGTTCCGACTGATGGAGATAGCCTGCCAGCCTTCGTATCCCTTGAACTCAGCGAACGCGAGCCCGCCCGGCACTTTCACGCTGTACTTGTCCTGCGCTGAAATAGCCAAGCCGCTCACGACGGCGAGCCATGCGGCGGTCATACCGATCACGAGTACGCTCTTACGATTCATCGCAGCATCTCCTGTGTGTGAAGTGTGAAGCGAAGATACCCTTTATACCAACGCGGTACGTGCAATCCCAGCAGCGCATGGCGATGGTCACACTGCTGCTTCATCGTATGGATACGGCGATGTTCGTCCAAGAGGTAGCCCTCGCGTGAAGCTCACGGATCTGCGCGGCATCCTGCACTACGTGCCTCAGTTCCGCGACCGGACCTTCATCCTCGCGCTCGACGGCGGCATCGTCGGTGATGAGAACTTCGCGACGCTCCTGCTCGACGTCGCCCTGCTGTGGTCGCTGAACATCCGCGTCGTGGTCGTCCATGGGGCTGCGGAGCAAATCCGGATGCTGGCTGAAGCCCAGGACGTGTACCCATCGGACGTTGAAGGGACCGGTGTCACCGACGAGACGACGCTGCAACTCGCGCTGACTGCAGCAAATCGCTTGACGCACGAGATTCTCGAAGGCTTGTCGGTGCACGACCTCCGCGCCGCCTGCCCCAACGTGGTCGTTGCACACCCCGCTGGCGTCATCCACGGCGTCGATCAACTGTTCACCGGTCGAATCGAGCGAATCGATACCGCGTTCTTGCAGTCGCTGCTCGACCAGGGTGTCGTGCCGGTCGTGCCGCCGCTCGGATTCGACGGCAGCGGTCACACGTACAGATTGAACTCGGACAGCGTGGCGGTGGCCGTCGCGGCCCACCTCAAGGCCGTCAAGCTGATTTTCGTCACGTCTCATCCCGGGCTGGTTTATCGCGGACAGCCGATCCGGCAAATGCCCGTGGGCGATCTCACCGGTCTCATGGAGCGGGACGACGCAGGTTTCAGCCCGGAGATGTTGTCGCGAGCGCGTCACGCCGTGCGAGCCTGCACGACGGGTGTGCCACGCGTGCACATCATCGATGGCCGCCTCGAGGAGGGACTGCTCGCCGAGGTCTTCGATAATCACGGGCTCGGCACGCTCATTCACACGAACACATACGAGAACATCCGGCCGGCGACGAAGAAAGACGTGCAGGCCATTCAGCTGCTCACCCGCCAGGCAGTCGAGGCCGACGAGCTCGTGAAGCGAACGCGCGGCACGATCGACAAGAGCATCGGCGATTACTTCATGTTCGAGATCGACGGAAATCCGGTCGCATGTGTCGCCCTGCATGTGTATCCCGACGAGCGAAAGGGCGAGCTTGCCAGCCTGTTCGTGAGTGCGCCGCACGAGAACCAGGGCATCGGCCAGAAGCTGATTCAATTCGTCGAGGATCGCGCGCGAGCCATGGGGCTGTCACAGCTGATTGCGCTATCCACGCAGGCCTTCACGTACTTCCAGTCCAAGGCGGGGTTCGTTGAAGGCACGCCTGCCGACCTTCCCTCGGAGCGACGCGAGAAGTACGACCGCAGCGGACGCAATTCCAAGGTGCTGGTCAAGCCTCTTCAGCTGCACGGATTGTGATAGCGATTGTGCGCATCTAACCTGTGCCCGTCATCGACTTCGTTCTGCTCGTATCTGCGGGCGGCCTCGCGGGTGCGATGAACGCGATGGTCGGAGGCGGCAGCTTCGTGACACTGCCGGCGCTCGTGGCCACCGGTCTCTCGGCACTGGAGGCCAACGCGTCGAGTTCGGTCGCGTTGTACCCGGGTGGCGCGTTGAGCGCCTTCGTCTATCGCGGGTCGGCTGGATTCGTGGGCGGTGTGCCAGTACGCCGGTTGATGCTGGTGAGCGTACTGGGCGGATGTGCCGGCGCCGCACTTCTCCTGTGGACGCCCACCCGGTTATTCGACCGGGTCTTGCCGTGGTTGCTGCTGACGGCCACTATTCTGCTTGCATCCGGCCCGCGGCTCACCCGGCTCCACGAAGTCGGCTTTCATCACGGGCGACGCTCTGTGCTGGGCATTCAGCTCGTGCTGGGCATCTACGCGGGCTACTTCGGCGGCGCCGTCGGACTACTGATGATCGCAGCGTGGCGCGTCTTAGGTGAGCACGACATCAAATCACTCCATGGACCTCGCACGCTGCTCGTCACCGCCGCCAATACCGCAGCCATTGCGCTGCTGATCGCTGCTGGCATCGTTCGATGGACCGCGTGTATTCCGATGGGCGCGGGCGCAATGGCCGGTGGGTACATCGGCGCACGCGTCGGTAAACGTCTCTCGCCTCGCGTGGCGCACATCACCGCAATCGTCATCAGCGTATCCATCACCGTCGCGTTCTTCATCAGAGCACATCGCAACGGATAATCCGTCAGCTGCTCCGAACCCGCCGCGGGGCGACACGCCGTCACACTGGGGATGTCGTCAAGCACGTCATCGCGTGTGAGTTCGGCCACGCCGTTGAACGAGCGCGCGATGAGCTCGAGACTGCGCGTCTCATGATCGATCGTGAATGTCGCGAGGCCGACGGGTGAAGCGGCCAGCCCGAGGAACCTCGTGTCTTTCCGCGCCGGATGGTCCGTCAAAATACGCACGTCAACCGGCCGAAGGTGCCCGGCTGTGACTTTCCACCGCCTTCGCCGACGAGATAAAGGGTCCTCTCGTCATCGAACGCGATTCCTTCACCTTGCGGCTCACCGA
>JBKPNV010000184.1:0-47360 GCA_046732795.1 Acidobacteriota bacterium | reverse complement strand
ATCGAACGGGTAAAGACGTCGCTTGGTGTTGGACCATTCGAGACGGCCAGTGCCGAGGGGCGCGCGATGACGCCGGCAGAAGCCGTTACGCTCGCACGTCAGCAAACGCTGTTGCTCGGCTGAGTGATTTCCGAGCCGGCGTGTCGACTACCGCGCGAGCCGCACTCAAGACCCTCGCATTCGAAGCGATTGCTCGCGACTAGCGCAATTTGCAGTTCGATGTAGCTGTCAGTTCCCTATCAACGAGACTTGAAGGAAGCCGCTGGCGCGGCGGCCAGCCATGAAGCTGGAATCAGGATCGTCGAGCGTGGCGGCGAGAGCCAGTACACGCGCGTGATCACCGGGTCGTCCAGCACGCGGAACCCATCGCTGCGCTAGAACGGGCGCTCGCGACAGAACCAGACTCGAACCCGCGAAAAACCGAATCGACGATCAGACGCAGAACAGTGATAGGCTGCGCACTCTCGAAACGCCATTCGGGAGCGTCAATGACCGAGCCCTCGCCCGCCAACTTCATCAATCGTATATTTTTCGGCCACCAGAATGCGGCGGTTCTGAAAGCAGCTCTCGAGCTCGATGTTTTCACCGCCATCGGTTCGAACACGCTCGATGTGGCAGCGCTCGCCGCAAAGGGCGATGCCTCGCCGCGCGGGATCGCCGCGCTCTGCGACTCCCTCGTCGTCATGGGGTTTCTCGTCAAGTCATCCGCCGGCGACGCGCTAACGCCCGACGCGGCCGTGTTCCTGGACCGCAATTCACCTGCGTGTATCGCCGGCATCCATGAATTCCTCGCATCACCCGAGTTCGTTGCGATGATGTTCCAGGATCCTGCGGGCGCGGTGCGCCGCGGCGGCGCGCCGGGTGCCCGCGATCCCAGACCGCGACCGATAGACGATGGTGACTCGTCGTTCCAAGTCGCCGGGCGCTCTGTGGGGTGCCACCAATGCGTTATCGCTTCAAAGCGTCAGCCGGAACTCGCGGTGGAGCCTTCTCGAAAATCGCATCCACATCAACTGATGGATCCACTTGCATGGTGACCCAGCCAATAAGCATTTCCTCCCAGCTCTGGTCACCCCATCGCACCTGTGACTTCGGGTCGGGATTATTGCGGTTAGCGGTCGAGTTGTCCCACACACCCGTGACTTCAAGGCGCGTGCCCCGCGGGGCGACTCGTGCCGGTCCGAATTCATACAGAAGTTGCCAGTTGAAGTCGTACCTAGGCACCCGCAAGAGCAGCTCAGACCTGCCAGTCGGGTACGTGACCGACACTTCCATCGCTTTGCCTCGTAGATGCATGTGTGGACCCACGGATAGCAACACGGCATCGGTCGCGAGCGTCTTCGATCCAGTACTGCGGTAGTTCGAGTCGCCGGGCGGTATCACGAAGGAACGGTCAGCAACAGGAGCGATAAAGGCACGATGTTCGGGTGGAGATTGCGCGAACACCAGCCCAATTTTGGAGCGGTCGGAGGTCGGCCGGCCGTTGGGGGTGTAGTGAAACTGCAGGACAAAGTCGGAGCCCGCTCTCACCAAGAACGCCGTTCCTGCTGGTAAGGACGCGGTCGGTCTGCCGGGCGCATAGTTGGTGAGCCATTCGTCACTCGGGCGAGAGTCATTGACTGAGCTCTCGCTCGCAGGAACGAATGGCACACCAGCCGGAAACTCCCGCAACCATGGTGATCCGGGAGGCCTGACATGTAATGCGGCGTGGTGCATCACGGCACGATTACCCGGTCGGATTTCAGCGGCTTGGACCCATGTGTCCTTGTCAAAATTTGTTGGCAGGATGACGTACGTGTATTCGATCGTCCCTCTCGCGGGGACCTGATACGCCTGGGGCATTTCGATCACAAGGTCTGGTTGCCCTATATTCCAACCCTCAACAAACGTACGTGGCGTTGGGGCGTCATCAGGATTTCCACGAGGCGCCCCAGCATCCACCCAGGCGGTCACCTTGTCGATCTCGGCCGCTGAGAGCGAGGCGTCATTGATGTAATGCCGAATACTCGAATCCGCGAACCAGGGAGGCATCTTCCGCGTCGTTACTGCCGCTTTGATGGCGCGTGCCCACGGCCGAACGTCGTCGTACGACAGGAGCGGCATCGGCCCGATTTCTCCAGTGCGATGACAACTCTGACAGTGCGCCTGCAGTATCGGCTCAACGTCCTTGTGAAACGTCACTTGCGCCTGAGCAACAGCAGCCAACCCCAGATACCCTGACGTCAGCACGGCGACAAATCTAACGGTCATCTTGACCGCCAAATCTCCGGCGGTCTAACGACTCGTAGGTGGAGAGCAGCAGTTGCTCGTGCCCTGCCGCAGTGGGCTCGTTCAGCGTCGACGCGTTCACCCATCGGCGCAATTGTCATGGGCCGCCAGACATCCGTCAACCTTTTCCCATAGGCATCCTTGTACGATCTGCTCGCCTTCCAGCCGAAGGGTTGAAGCGAGCGAATACGCACTGCATTTTGGGACTAGGTCGCGAGCGCCAATTGCGAAGACCCTATCCGGCACCGTCATTCACCGCTACGTGACGAGCGTTTTGCCGATTGACTAGTGACACTGTAGAGACACACGAGATCTGTTGCACGGCTACGCAGCGAACTCGGTACGGACCGCGTTCGACCTGTCCAGAAGTCGCGGCGCTCACGTACGACAGGTGGCTCCTGCGTGCCGAACCATCGGTCCGACTCGTACTGATTGTGGGCTCGACATCGCAGTTGAGTGTTGTCGACGATGGCTGCTCCTCTGTCCGCAAACGGGATTACGTGATGAAATTCGAGAAAGCCGCGCTCCGTGCATCGTCCCTCCGTCCCGATGAACGCGCACTGGCCGTTGTCGCGCGTCCAGACCGCGCGCCGCACTGCTGACGGGATCCGTCGGGAGCGGGATATCGTGCCGCGCGGCCGCTGAGGCCGCGACACGTGCGCGACTCTGGTCTTTTCCAGATGCCGCAGGAGCAGCGTCAATGCTCTGTCGACGACGATCCCGACAGCCCCGTTGGGGCAGGTGTGCCGCATCAGGCCTTGCACACGCCGCAGCTTTTCGAAGGTCTCTCCGGTGACCGTGAACTGCACCTTGTAGCGCTCGGGCGCCAGTGGCTTGACGAGTGCCGGTGCCGCCTTCGGCTCTGGCATCGGGGGCGCGGACGAGACCGCTGTCCATAGTGGGGTCAACGACTTGTTCGCGGGGTGTGTCTCCACCGTCTCGGGTAGAAGACGTGACATGGGTGGCGGCAGCTTCCGTACAACAGATGCAACGGCGGCAACGGCGAAGCGTGGCGACCAGATGCTCAACGTCTCGCTTACTCTTCCGACCGGCACTTTCGATAAGTTGCTGGTAATTTTCACGCGTGAGATGAGGCGCCAACAGACCGGCCGTTGTTAGGGTCAGGTCACCCGCCGCGAGCCGTTCCAGCAACGGTTACTTGCGTGCAGCGCGAGCCGCCTCGATGCGGCTGTACGCGGCGTGCTCTGATAAGTGCAGGACGTGGGTGCAGTAGATGAAGGGCGACGAATAGCCCTCGGCGGAGGTAGAGTCGTCGCGTATCCAGTTCTGCGAGCGAGGCAATCAGGCTCGCCGTGGCGCATCGCTCGTCGGTGGCAAGTCGGTGCACGGTCGCGAGGAGATCACAGTCGGAGAGATCTGCAACTCTGAAGACTGGTTGTCATTTCACGTCTATATCACGTGATTTGTTGAGGCCCTGAGATATGCGATACGCGTCAACCGATCGCGCGATCGACAGATCGACAGGGGGCTGAGCAAACGTGCTTGGAAGGCGAGCCAGTGGCGGCAGTGAGTGGCTTCCGCTCGCCTCTGCCATTCGAGTCAGACTGCGTTTGAAAACGTGTCAAGTACTTTGTGAGCGAAAAATCGTCGGCTGGTCACACAACGCTGAAACATGCGCCATGAAGACGCTCGAGACCAGACCGCGCGCGGCTGGCGGGCGCCAATCGTCCTGATCAGTGCCAATCATGGAAACCCCACTGGCATGTTCGCGCCCGCGGCGTGCATACGTGCACCGTCCGCGACAATACCGCCTGAAGCGGCCACTCTCAACCATTACGGTCACTTGATAACCGAGAAACCGCGCAGCTCAGAAGTCGTTGACCGCTGTTGGACTCCACGTGAGCCCTGACGACATCTGAGTGGTCACGAAGGACGCGCGCGGCCGCCGTCCCAGAAGAGTCCGCCTTGTTGGCAAGCCACTCTACCTCAGCGCGTCATCGCACCCCCGATGGACGAAGCCGACGACCAACTTTCCGTATAATCACGCGCGTTCACGCATGCCGCTGACCCAAGGCATTCGCATCGGCCCCTACGAAATCGATGTCCAAATTGGCGTCGGCGGGATGGGCGAGGTGTATCGAGCCACCGATACAAATCTCAAGCGCCAGGTTGCGATCAAGGTGCTTCCGGCTGCCGTCGCCAATGACGCGGATCGTCTCGCGAGATTCCAGCGGGAAGCCCAACTTCTCGCGGCTCTGAGCCATCCCAATATCGCCATCGTCCATGGGCTCGAGAAAGGCGACAGTATCACCGCGCTCGTTATGGAACTGGTCGAGGGTCCCACCCTCGCCGATCGCATTGCACGCGGCGCGCTGCCGGTCGTTGAGGCACTCGCAATCGCAAAGCAGATCGCCGAGGCGCTCGAGGCCGCCGACGCGCAGGGGATCATTCATCGAGACCTCAAGCCCGCGAACGTAAAGATCAGGCCGGATGGTACAGCAAAGGTGCTGGATTTCGGTTTGGCCAAGGCCCTCGAACGAATGCCCTCGGCAGATATCGATGTCACAGCATCACCGACGGTCACGTCACCTGCGGTGATGACGGGTGCCGGCATCCTGCTCGGCACCGCCGCATACATGTCGCCGGAGCAGGCGCGGGGGAAGACGGTCGACAAGCGTTCAGACATCTGGGCGTTTGGCTGCGTGCTCTACGAAATGCTCACGGCTCGACCGGCGTTCACCGGTGAAAGCGTCGTCGATATCCTCTCCGCGATCGTCGGCCGCGAACCTGATTGGACACAGTTGCCTGCACACACCCCGCCTGTGATTCGGCGATTGGCGCAGCGCTGCCTCACCAAGAACATCCAGCGCCGTCTGCATGACATCGCGGATGCGCGGATCGAGATCGAAGACGCGCTCCACGGAGGCGAGAACGTCCCGCAGACGGGCGCGCCTGGTCGCATAGGCGGCCGAGCGGCGGCGCTGATCGCGATCGCATTCCTCGCAATCGGCATGGCCACTGGCAAGTTCCTGATGCAGCCGCAAGCTGAGAGTGCGACACGCGCTCCGCAAACCGTGCGCTACACGATGCCGATTGACGGAATAGCGCCCGGTTCCACGCCGGTCATTTCCCGCGATGGCCGCCAGATCGCGATTGTCGGGTCGAAACCGGGCGGATCAAGCGCGATCTGGATTCTGACGCTTGACGGAGAAAGGCCGAAGGAGCTCGCCGGCACATCCGGCGCTGCGGCGCCGTTCTGGTCGCCTGATGGTCGGTCGCTCGGATTCTTCGCCGACGGTGCGCTCAGACGCGTTGATCTCAGTGGCGGACCGGTGCAGCGCATTGCGAGGGCGGAGGAGACGCTCGGCGGGGCGTGGAGCTCGAGCGGCGTCATCGTGTTCTCTGAGCGCTACGCCCTCTTTCAGGTTCCGGCCAGCGGGGGAACCCCCGCGCTCGTGGCATCGCTGGACCTCTCGCGGCAGGAGAATTCGCTGCGGGTTCCGGAATTTCTGCCCGACGGCCGACGCTTCCTGTACTTGGCGCGCAGTGGCCGTCCCGAGAACTCGAGCGCGTATCTGACATCAATCGATGGCGCAGCGCCGAAGCGTATCCTGAATACACGTTGGCCGGTGCGCTATGTCTCGCCTGACACGCTGATGTACGTGCGTGACGATGTGCTGGTGGCGCAGCCGTTCGACATCGAGCGCGGAACCCTGTCGGGAACACCTCGCCAGATCGTTGGCCCGATCGATCCAAACCTTCCCACCCTGGACTTCTACGCCGCGTCGGATAACGGCACGCTCGTCTATCGCCTGCTCCCACCTCAGGTGTCGCAGCTCACGTGGGTTGAGCGCAGTGGCGCGGTGGGATCAACTGTGGGCCAACCCTCCAACATCTCCAACTTCAGAATCTCCCCCGAGGAGGGGCGGATCGTGTTCGATGAAACGGACCGCGGTTCTCGAAGTGTGTGGACGCTTGACATCGGTACAGGCCGCCGTTCGCGCCTGACATTTCCCGGCTCGGATGACTGGCAGCCCATCTGGTCGCCCGACGGCCTTCGCATCATGTTTGGCTCCTACCGCAACGGCCCGATCGACATGTACCTCAAACTCGCGGATGGGGGAGGCAGCGACGAGGAGTTCATGGTGTCGTCGATTCAGAAGGGACCACGCGACTGGTCGAAAGACGGACGTTTTGTCCTGTACACGCAGGATTCGCCAGAGACAAAGGAGGATCTGTACGCGCGTGAAGCGTCCGGCAACACGTCACCCGTCGCCATTGCTGCGACGGCTGCGCGCGAGTTCGACGGACGTTTTTCGTCGGACCGGCGGTGGGTCAGCTACGTGAGCAACGAAACCGGGATGAATGAAGTATTCGTGCAGCCGTTCCCGCCGACCGGTGGCAAATGGCAAGTCTCCAATGGCGGTGGCCTCAGCCCGAGGTGGCGGGCCGACGGGCGTGAGCTGTTCTATCTCACGCCACAGGGTGAGATGAGAGTCGTTTCAGTTGACGGAGCACGCTCGTTCGCCGCTGGACCACCTCGTACCCTGTTCCACGTCGAGGCAGTTCGCACGGGTCTACCAGGCAATACCAGTTATGAGGTGACGCGTACTGGTGAACGTTTCCTGGTGAATTTCACCAGGCGTACTCCGCCGGATTCCGCCATTTCAGTGATCCTGAACTGGGCCGCTTCGCAGTGAGGCGGATGAATCTCCTAGTTTGCCACCCGCAGGCATCGGTACCCCGTTCCGCAGGAATCCTCCGAGCCGACCTCCACCTCCCGCATCCCGACGAGCGTCTGCAGGATGATGCGACCCTCGGACGAGATGACGAACCGGTCGATCGGGTCCCCGCTGTTTCCGAGAGGGGTCGTGGCGAGGTGGAGACTACCGGCGCGCGAGTTGCCGGTCTGCTCGCCGGCAGTGCGCGAGTAGATCTGCGCGGTGCGTCCGTTGCCCCCGCACCCTGACCAGAAGCCGTACTGCCGTCGCTCGCAGCGTTCACCCCATGCTTGCCAGTACAGCGTGCCGAGCGAGGTTCCCTGCCGCACCGGCTGCGGCCGGGCGTTGTACGCCGCTCCATCGGGACCCGCCCGTCGGAGCACCAGGTCGGGAGCATCGCCGATGTCGCCCAGGACCATTCCTTTCGAGTAGCACTTGGGTGTTCCGTCCGCCAACGGATGAATCACGTTCGAATGCGTTTCGGACTGCCGGCAGAAGAAGTCAGGCGCTCCTTCCCAGTTGTCGAGCCGGCCCCACAGCAGGTTCCGGTCAATGGCCCACATGTTCGAGGGGATCGCGTTCGGGGGCACGAATGGCGCGACAACCTGGGCGCTGACAGTCAGTGAGAAGGCGAGGACGAAGAAGATCGTTGCGCGTGACATACGGTTCCACCTCGGACACCGATCCTACCTCGCGTCGCATTTGGTTTGGCTACGAACCATTACTTTCTCATCTCATCGAGCGCCTTCACGCCCGATCGCATGGCGCACCACCACGTGGCCACGCAGACCGCTGCTGCCGCGCCGAAGCTTGCGGCCATCATCGCGTAGCGCTCAGGCGTCAGGCGATATGAGAACCGCCCGGTCTGCGCCATCAGGTACATCGACGATGGCCAGCCGACCAGCACGATGGTGACAATGATCAAGGCCACGGCGGCAATCATGAACATGACGCCGCCGTACGAGCCCGCGGCCTGAGTCGCATCGGCGTGGAAGCGTGGGTACTGCGCGCCGAGGCCGCACGCCAGGCCCGCCAGAGCGAACGTCAGGAAGAGGATCGTCGCCGCCGCCGCCAGCTTCAGGAACGGATCGACGCCCAATAGTTGGTTCGCGGCGATCGTCAGCGCTTCGGTGAAGATTAGTAGTGGAAACAGCGCCGTCCAGAACTTCGACCACAGAAAGTCGTGCATCGAGATCGGCGAGGTCCGGATAATCCAGAACGCCGACCCCTCGGCCGATACCGCGGGAAATACGAAGCGCACAGCGACGGTCGCCATCACGAATCCAGCCATCCCGAGATTGATGAAAGCATAGACGCTCTTGACGAAGCCGCTCATGTACGGAATGCGATCGAGATCGAGAACGCGGAAGTTGTAGAGATAGAGCAACACGAGCGCCAGCAGCGGCAGCAACTGCACCCATTGACTCACGTCGCGCAGGAAGATCTTCACGTCCTTGACGAGCAGTTGACGGCGAACCGGCGACAGCGGCAGTGCGGCCGCAACCAGATCGAGCGTGCGGAAACGCGCGAAGCGCGTTTTTGGCGCCTCCTGCGATCGGCTGTAGCCGGCAAAGTGCCAGCGCGCGTGGGCAGCGCCAACGAGAACGGTAAACGCGCCGGCGGTCGTCCACAGCGCGGCCGCGTGCAGCCAGTCGAAGTCGCCCTGCACCGCCGCAAAGAGCGTCTCTCCCGCCCAGAACGACGGCAGCATCGGCGTGATCGGTGACTGCAGCGTCGCGAAGAAGTCCGTGATGTCTGGCAGTGATTCGACGCGCAGCAGCCGCTCGGGCTGGATGAACCGCAGCAGCAGCACAACGGCAGCCGCAAACCCGAGCCCCATCAACATCAGCAAGTCGCGCGCGCGCTTCGCCGGAAACACGTTCACGACGAACAGCGTGCACGCCGATCCGAGCGCCACCGGGATGATCGAAAACGGAATCACCGTCGCAATCGTCGTAGCGTAGAACGCGTATGGCGCGCATCGGCCGACGCCAATCCCGATGAGCACCGGCGCCATGAAGACGACGACCATCCAGGAAGCAGAGGCGACCGTTCGCGCGAAGCGCGCCTGGAAGAAGCGGCGTGCCGCGACCGGGCTTGCCATCAGGAGCCGGAGATCGTCGGACAGAAAAAAGGTCGAGAGCGACGTCACTACGCCACTGAATGCGAGGAACGCAAGGAAGGTCAGGAACAACCACGACAAGCCAAGCCGCAGCAGGTAGTCGCCGAACTCTTCGTAGGCGGCGAGCTGCATGGTCACCCAATCGGCGCCGTAGAACAGCGCCCCGGATACGACGACGCCGATGGCGCCGAAGACGATTCCGCGAAGCAGATCCCCCTTTTCGCGCCGGCGGACACGGTTGCGCGACGCCCAGGCGTGCGGCAGCAGCAGGAAGGGAAACGGCTGCGTCGACATTGCGCTAGATCTCGTCGATTTCCTGCAGCGCGCTGCCACCGGTGAGCTTCAGAAACACCGAGGTGAGATGTTCGTCGGTGCTGCTCCCGGTCATCTGCTTGACCTCATCGACCGTGCCGTTGGCGATGATGCGCCCCTTCTGAATGATGCTCACACGGTGGCACATCTCCTGGGCAACCTCGAGAGTGTGCGTGCTCATCAGGATCGCGACACCGCGCTCGCTCATGCGCCTGAACACGTCCTTGATCAGTCGGGCGCCGCGCGGATCCAGCCCCACCATCGGTTCGTCCACGGCGACCGCCTGCGGCCGATGGAGGAACGCCGCACCCATCACCAGGCGCTGCTTCATCCCGTGAGAGAAGCTTTCGATAAGCTGATCCTCCCACTGGCGCAACTCGAACAGATCGAGCATCTCGTGCACGCGGCTCGCGACATTGCCGTTTCCGAATCCGTACAGTCCGGCGTGGAACGTCAGGAACTCGCCGGCCGTGAGCTTGTCGTAGATGAACGGCCGATCCGGGATGAAACCGAGGGCGCGCTTCGCCGCTTCCGGATCGCGCTCGAGATCGTTGTTATCAACAAGGATGCGGCCCGATGTCGGCTTGAGCAGCCCGGCAATCATCCGCATCGTCGTCGTCTTGCCGGCGCCGTTCGGTCCCAGGAATCCATGAATCTCCCCAGGCCTCACGTCGAGAGTGACGCCATCGACGGCCCTGAAGCGGCCGTACTCCTTCACAAGATCCTGAACGGCAATCATTGGCGGCTCCGGGTGTGCGCTGCTGCCGTGGATCGCTCGCATCGGCAACTGCTGGTAGCGGCGCGTGGAAGCTCAATCGCGAGCGCGGCGGCCGCCGGTGCAACGGCCTCCACCTGGCGACCGACGATCACGCGGTCGGTCCCTGGCGCCAGCTCGAGGTCGAGCACCGTCATCTTCAATCGACCGATGAGCGGCAGGATGGCGGCTTGCCGATCGAGACCGCCGCGGGCGAGGCGAAGATGGGTGGCATCCGCCGGGAACTGATCGAGCGTGGGATCCACCGCCAGCCACAGGCCAAGACCTGGTCCTTCGGTCACGTAGACTTCAGGCCAGGCGTGATAGTAAAACGCGCCGTGCATGAACACGAGTCCGACGGCGATCCGCGCCGGAATGCCGATCGAACGCGCCATCGCGACGAAGAGCGCGGTGTGCTCGTTACAATCGCCGACCTTGGTGCGCAGCACTTCGCGAGCAGACGGCAAGCTGACCGTTGGCTTCTTGTCGAGGAGCCCGTGGACGTAGCGCGTCAGACGCTCCGCTCGCTCGCGATCGCCGGCGGCGTCGCGGACGGCCTGCTCGGCTTCCGCACGAATCAGCGGATCGTCGCTCTCGATGAGCGGCTCGGGAGCAAGAAACAACTTGGCGTTCGGATCTGCGGCTCCGGCTTTGAGAAGGCGGGGATCGACGAGCTCGATCACATTGCCTTCGAGCTTCTGTCCGACACCATCGACGTCGGACGACAACTCCGTGCCTTCGAGTCGCAGCTTCAGCCGGCGCACATCGCGCGGCTCGTCGATCCGTTCCTTGGTCACGGGGACGACGGCCGCAGCCTGCAGCAGATCGGCCTGAATCCGGCCCGGAACAGAAAGCGCCTGCGCGCGACCGGCGGGCTCGCGCACGGTGATCAGCCCAAGCGGGCTCTCTTCCCTGACGACCTCGCCCGTGTCGGTCACCCACGAGGTCATCTGTAGCCCGTTGAAGTCCATCTCCACACGGAAGGCCGGGACGATGGTGTCATTGGCACGGACGACACCTCGATCGCCGACATGAATATGGACCTTCGCACTCTGCAAAGTGGCTGGATCGAGCACGGTCCATTCGTGGTTGGCCCCGGGCACGAGTCTTTTGTTCGCGAGAAGCCGGGACAGATTCTGTGAGACCACAGGCGCCTCGGGCAGCTCGCGCGACTCCGTGCGCGTGACACCTCCGGACGTGATCGCCAGATTCAGGCGCCACGTTGTCGCCTGCGAGGGTCCATCAACCGTTCCCCTCACCGTAATCGGGCCCGTGCCCGGGTCGAGGGAGAACTCGAAGCTTCTCAACGTGAACGATGTGTCGACGCGTGCGATCGTGCGGATTCGAGCCGCGGTATCCTGCCCGAGAAGCAGCATCTGCAGACGGCTGTCTTCCTGCAGCTCGAATCCATCATCGGTGGGTGTGGTCTGGCTGACGGTGAACCCGATCTTCTCACCTCGGTAGTACACGCCGCGCCACACAGCAGCGGATCCATAATGCGCCAGATCTGTCGCGAGGTTGGCCGGTGATGACTGCCCGTACGATCGCGCCACCAGCGTCACCATCGTCGCAGCCCAAGCACCGAGAACGAGGAGCGCAATGGGCCGCGTGACGGTGCGCGGCAACGGCCGGAAGAATGTGTACGACACCGATACCCGATCGGTGTATCGGTGTGGGAAACGACGGCCTGTAGCCGGGTGCCTACGTAGCCTTGGCTACGTAGCTAAGTAGGGCGGTAGCTGGGTGGCGCGGTAGCTGGGTGGCTAGGTGGCTCAGTAGCAACGCATTGAGAGCAACGCATCACAACGCATCAGACCTAGCAACCTGTCAGACCCAGCACCCCAGCTCACCTGCCATCTATTAGACCTTGAACAACGTGAGAGCGAACCGCGCATCCTCATCGATCCACTGCTCACCGTCGCGGAACCCGGCGGCCCGTCCTTCGACGAGCACCTGGTCCGGTTCGTACTTATAGGAACTTTCTGTCCAGATCCATTCGTCCTGCGCGAACTCGATCTCGAGATCGGCAGCCGAAATTCGCACCAGCTGCTGACGCGAGCTGACCAGGTGCATCTCTATCCGCCGCTCTGCCGGGTTCCACAGCGCGCGATGGGCAAAGCCGTCGAGATCGAAGGTACCGCCGAGCTCGTCGTTGATTCGCCGCAGCAGATTGCGGTTGAAGGCGGCAGTGACCTGGAGCGGATCATCGTAGGCAAGCTGCAGCGCACGTGGAGACTTGACGAGATCCGTCCCGAGCAGAAGTGCGTCTCCCGCGACCAGCGATCCACGAATCCGCCGCAGCATGTCCTGCGCGGCGGGCGGATCGAAGTTGCCGATATTTGAACCGAGGAACAGTACGAGCCACGCCCCATTGCCGCGATGAGTGGCGAGCCGCGTCAGGCCTTGTTCGTAAGTGCCTTGAAAGGCCGTGACCGGAGTGGCGGGCAACGTGGCGAGACGCGCCCGAGCGCTCATGAGCGCCGCCGCGGAGATGTCGATCAGGTGCACTCGCCGAAACCGCTCGCCGCCTTTTTCCAGCAGGACCGCCAGCTTGTCGCCGTTGCCGCAGCCGAGCTCGGTGATGTTGAGCGGGCGTGACAGCGGCTCCAGCATCTCGCGCGCATGACGCGAGAGCAGCGTGGTCTCGGCGCGCGTCACCCGGTACCACGGCAACCTGCAGATCGCATCGAACAGTGCCGACCCCAACGGATCGTAAAAATAGCGCGAGGGAAGTTGCCGCGGCGTCCGTCGAAGATACTCCGCAACGTCGGATACGAAATCGGTCCGAGCCGAAAGCCCAACACCATCCAGTGACAGCAGCATCACACCTCCCCCGCACAACGGAACGTGGCGTAGACGTAGGGGTAACGCGGCCGGAACCAGTTGCGGAATCCACGTCGCACCAACGTCCGTGCAGTAAGCGGTGATGCTCCCTTCATGACGAAGTGATCACCGTCGAAAAACTCCACCGAGTACTCCGGGTAGGTCGGGAGCGGCGCGAAACCATCAAAGGGACCGAACGGCGTCGACGTCCACTCCCAACCGTTGCCGATCAAATCGTGCACGCCAAATGCGCTCGCTGCCTCCGGGTGCGCGCCAACAGGCTCGGGATCCCAGCGTATGAAATCGAAGTTGCCGGGAACGGCAGCCGCCGGTGAATCTCCCCATGGGAAGCCGCGCTCGCGTCCGTCTGGCGTTCCGAACGCCGCGCGATGGTACTCGGCCTCGGTCGGAAGCCGAAGCCGTCGCCATCGCGCATATGCCGCCGCCTCTGCCCACGTCACGTAAACGGGCCACAGATCCGGCAGCGGGATTCGCTCGAACATCCCGCGCCAGAGCCAGCTGTCGCCGTCGCGCTCCCAGAACGATGGATGGGATATCTGAGCCGACTCGATCCACGCCCAATCCTCCGGCCGCCACCACTGCGGGGCCCGGTAGCCGCCCGCGCGGACGAATTCCATGAACTGCCCGTTCGTGACGTTGTGGACATCGATGATGAACTCGTTGACGTGCACGCGGTGTGGCGGCCGCTCGTTGTCCCAGCCGAATGCGTGTTCGCGAAGATCGGTGCCTAACGTTGCGGAGCCACCAGGGATACGAGCGTGCGACGACACGTCCGGTCGAGAAGCGAAGGGCGGCACTGTGTGATACGCGACCGGCTTGCGCTTCTGGGAATACGGGACCTGATGCCAGATGTATCCGAGTGTTTCCTGATGCATCTCCTCGTGTTCGAGGATGGTCCACAGCGCTCGCGCCTGATCCAGCATCGGATCGCCAGGGCGGTCGAGATCAGCCGAGGCGATGGCCTGCTCGATCAGCCGATCGGCCGCCTCGACATACTGATGGACTTCAGCTCGCGACGGCCATGCGGGGTTGCCGCGCGCGATCGAGGTCGCCTCACTTTCGGGATCGATCCCGCGGGCGAAGATCGTCTCCAGGTGCTCGTCGATTCCGGGACGTCCGAGCGCGTTCTTGATGAGCGTGTTGATCGAGAAGGCGGGAATGTGCCCCTCGTAGAAGACGACGGGGTTGCGGAGTGAAATCGGACGTTGGTAATAGACCGATTCGTCCAGCAGGTCGAACAGCGCACGTGTCCGGCGTCGATTCGTAGCGAATCGCTGGAGGACGCCACTTCGATCGAGCATCGTGGTTGACCCAAGCTGAGGCATCGCACTCACCTCGAATTTCCGAGCTTACCTTGACTTGCTCGAATAGCGAGCAGTACGCTGAGATACAAGAGGTTTTCCACGTATTCGATGCCTTCCGGCCGAGTCTGGTTACAGTGACGATCACACTGAACGGCGAACGGTTCGAGCTCGACAGTCCGAAGTCGGTAGCGGCGCTGCTCGCGGAGCTCGACCTCGATCCACGACGCGTCGCCGTGGAACACAACCTGAACATCATCAAGCGCCAGACGTTTTCCGACGTCCTGATTGGTGAGGGCGATACGGTGGAGATCGTCAACTTCGTCGGTGGAGGGTAAGCGGTTGACCGATACTCCGTTCGTCATCGCCGGTCGCACGTTCACGTCGCGATTGATCGTCGGGACGGGCAAATATCCGTCGCATGCCGTGATGGCGCAGGCCCACGCGGCTTCTGGCGCCGAGATGGTGACCGTCGCCGTGCGGCGGGTGAACATCGCGGATCGCTCGAAGGAATCGCTGCTGGACTATATCGACGACCGCATCTTCATCCTGCCGAACACAGCTGGCTGCTACACCGCCGATGACGCCATTCGCACCGCGCGACTGGGACGCGAGGCCGGCCTGTCGCATTGGGTGAAGCTCGAAGTGATCGGCGACGAACGAACGCTCTTCCCGGACAACGAGGCACTCATCGAAGCGACACGCGTGCTCGTCAAAGAAGGGTTCATCGTCCTGCCCTATACCAACGACGATCCGATCGCCTGCCGCAAGCTCGAAGACGCGGGCGCCTCCGCCGTGATGCCGCTGGGCGCGCCAATCGGCTCCGGCCTCGGCATTCAGAACGCCAACAACATCCGCATCATCCGGGAGTTCTCGAGGGTTCCGGTGATCGTCGATGCCGGCGTTGGAACGGCATCGGACGCCGCGCTCGCGATGGAATTGGGTGCCGACGGTGTGCTGATGAACACGGCGATCGCGGGAGCGGAGCAGCCGGTGCGGATGGCCGAGGCGATGAAACATGCGGTCATCGCCGGTCGCCTGGCGTTCCTCTCCGGCCGAATCCCACGGAAGATGTACGCGACGGCGAGCAGCCCGCTCGAGGGCGTGATCGGAACGTAGCGTTCAGAGAGGTCGGCGCCTGAAGACCGGCCTACGGCAATCCTAACAACCGCGCCGGATTCTGTTTCGCCATCACGTCCAGATCGCGGTCGCTGAAGCCGCGCGCGCGCAGCGCTTCGATGAATGCGCCGAATCCATCGGGCGGTAAGGGATTTCCCTGCTGACCAAGATCTGACGACAGAATCGATGACGCCACACCCACCTGCCGAATCGCGGCCGCAATGCTGTCGATTCTGGCCGCCGCGCCCTGGCCCTCGGGCGAGCCTCCGACGAACTCGATGAATGCACCCAGAGATGCTGCCTCTTTCATCTGCGCAACATCCATGAGGACCGGCGCCTGGATCGCGTGCGTCACGATCATCTGCCGCACACCCTGCTGACGACCTTCACGCAGCAGCATGATCCCTTCACCCGGAGCCGAATGGCCGGTCGCCAGCACGAGACCGTGTTTGGCGACCAGGCCGATGACGGCCTTCACCTCGGGAAGCAGTGCGCCTCCTTTCGATACCGATACGAAGGGCCGCGTTTCCTTCGACGAGCGAACTTGGTTCTCGGCATCGAAGGTCGGCATCCAGACAATGCGACCCCAGCCGCCAGTGACGCGCGCCATGTGGTCGACGGCGGCGGGATTGATACCACCGACGGTCAGGTTCAGCGCGATGCCGCCAAATACCTCGAGATCAGGTACCACCTGTCTCACGAGATAGGCGGTACCCGCTGTCGACTCGTAATGATTCTTGAGCACGATCGCGCGCATCCCGCGCGACTTGGCGAGCCTGGCGACATCGATGGCGTGGATCGATCGCGGTCGATCGTCTGGGTAGCTGTGGACGTGAACGTCGATCGTGCCTGCCAGCGTCCCCGCCGGAGTCGACGTCCCCTGCGCGAGAGCGATGGCCACAACGGCAGAAGCCAGCAGCGACGCCCCGATCATCCGACGCATCATCATCCGCCCCCTCGATGTTGCAGGTCCCGGGAGAAGCCGGAGACCACAAAGAATGGTCCGGCTAGAGCCGGACGCCACGTACTGATCCGGACAACATGGCGATGTCCGCGTCGACCATCATCGCGACCAGCTGCGTGAACGAGACCGTGGGCTCCCAACCGAGAACTCGTTTCGCCTTGGACGCATCCCCGATCAGATGGTCGACCTCGGCCGGACGCAGGAACTGAGAATCGACACGGACGTACTTCTCCCAGTCCAGGCCGGCGTGCGCGAACGCCGTTTCGACCAACTGCTGCACCGAGTGCGTCACGCCGGTCGCGATGACGTAGTCGTCGGCCTGCGGCTGCTGCAGCATCATCCACATGGCCCGGACGTAGTCGCCGGCAAATCCCCAGTCCCGGCAGGCATCGCGATTGCCGAGAGCCAGCCGATCGGACAAACCGAGCTTGATACGTGCGACGCCGTCGGTGACCTTGCGCGTCACGAACTCGAGCCCCCGGCGCGGCGACTCATGATTGAAGAGGATGCCGGATACCGCGAACATGTTGTAGCTCTCGCGGTAGTTCACGGTGATGTAATGACCGAACACCTTCGAGACGCCGTAGGGACTCCGCGGGTAGAACGGCGTCAGCTCCGTCTGCGGTACTTCGCGCACGCGCCCGTACATCTCGCTCGACGACGCCTGATACAGCTTGATCGCCGGATCGACATGGCGGATCGCCTCGAGCAGACGGGTCACGCCCATCGAGTTGTAGTCACCGGTCAATAGCGGCTGATCCCACGACGCCGGCACGAACGACATCGCCGCGAGGTTGTAGATCTCGTGCGGCTTGACATCCTGAATCAGCCGCAGCAGCGACAACTGGTCGAGCAGGTCAGCGGGACGCAGCGACACGCGATCCAGCAGGTGCTGGATCCGCCACATGTTCGGTGAGCTGGAACGCCGGACAACACCAGTGACCTCGTACCCCTTTTCGAGGAGCACTTCAGCAAGGTACGACCCGTCCTGACCTGTGATGCCGGTGATAATCGCGCGCTTAGCCATGTAGGGATGTCATTCTACGCCGTGAGCCCTCCGCGCGTGGTGAGCCAGCGGCGCAGTGCGTCCTGCCACGCCGGCATCGTGAAGCCGGCGGCCGCGAGCTTCGCCACCGACAGGGCGCAATAGCGCGGACGAGGCGCCTTCAATTTCATCTGATCCATCGTGACGCCGACCAGATTCGGCCGCTGATTCCCAACGAGCGCGGCCACCTCGCCGGCAACTTCATACCAGCTGGCGTCGCCGCCGTTCACGCAATGGTACAGGCCTGGCGCGGCGTTGGCCGTCACGAGATGCCTCGTCGCCTCCGCGATATCGACGACGTAGCCCGGCGAGACGATGCGGTCGGTGAAGGCACGCACCTCGCGACCCTGTTCGAGGTTGGCGACCATCGCGTCGAGCGTGCCGCGACGGCCTGTCCAGTTCGCCGGCGAACCAAACAGGCTTTCGACGCGCAGCACGTACGCGTGTGGCGCCTCGAGGGCAAACCATTCACCTAACAGCTTCGAAGCCGCGTACGTGCCGCGCGGGGAAGGCCGGTCGTCTTCGGTGTAGGGAGTGTTGGCGGAACCATCGAAAACGAAGTCGGTGCTGTAGTGCACGAGGCAGGCGCCGACACGTTCTGCCGCGCGAACCAGGTTGCGGACGGCGAACGCGTTCACCGCCAGCGCCTCGACGGCCCTGTCCTCGGCGCCGTCCACATCGTTGAACGCGGCGCAGTTCACGATAAGCTGCGGCGCGGCCTCGTCGACGGCGCGACTCACGGCCGCGGCATCGGTGATATCGAGCGTCGCCCGCGTGTGAGCCGTGACCGTGAGCCCGGCCCAGGCGTGAACCATCGCTGCGCCAAGCTGCCCATGGGTGCCCGTGATCAGCACTCGAGCGATGGGATTCGCAACCTTGACTGGTACACTTGGGGAACGCTGCGGGACGGACATCTCCCCATCGTACCAGAGCCTGGCGAGACGCCCCTCGTCGGCCGCGAGCCGAGGCACGCGGATGGTGCGGCTTCAGCTCGCCAGGCGCAGTGTTAGCTTTGCCCCGCGTCGCGGGCGAGCCGTCTTGACTGGGACAACATTGACTCATAGTTGCCGAACCAGCCGCTCGAGCCGGCTGGCGATTCAGAATCCATGGAACAAATCGACGTCGCCGTCATCGGTGCAGGTGTAGTAGGTCTGGCTTCAGCCCTCGCCATCGCGAACGAGGGGCGGAGCGTATGCATCCTGGAGCGCGAAACGCGGCCGGGACGGGGCACGAGTACCCGCAACAGCCAGGTGATTCATGCCGGCATCTACTATCCCAAAGACAGTCTCAAGGCACGCCACTGTGTCCACGGAGCGCGACTGCTCTACGACTTCTGCGCCCGGCACAACATCCCTCATCGACGGAGCGGAAAGCTGATCGTGGCGCGCGACGAACGGGAGGTGCAGGCACTCGAAGCGTTGATGGCGCGCGCGATCGACAACGGCGTGGAAGGCATGGAACTCGTCGAGCAAAGCTTCATTCGTGCGCGCGAGCCGCACCTGAAGGTGCGGGTGGCGCTGTTTTCGCCGAATACCGGCATGATCGACGCCGAGGCGCTGGTGCAAACGCTGGCCAGGCTCTGTCGCGAGAAGGACGCGTTCCTGCTTCCGGGCTCCCCGCTGGTAGGTGCCGACGCAACTGCCGACGGAATCGCCTTACGTACGCCCGCCGAGTCGATCACCGCCCGCTGTGTGGTCAATGCCGCCGGGTTGTACGCGGACGAAGTGTCCGCGATGCTGGGAGGAAAACCGTTCACGATCTATCCCTGCCGGGGCGAGTACGCGGAGCTGGTCCCGGCAAAACGCGACATCGTGAACGGGCTGGTCTATCCGCTTCCCCACACGCACGGGCTGGGCGTGCATGTCACCAAGACGATTGCGGGCAACGTCACGTTCGGACCCACGGTAAAGTATCAGGCACTCAAGAACGACTACGAAAACGATCGGATTCCGCTCGCGAGCTTTCTGGAACCTGCGCGCGAGTTGCTGCCCGAAATCACGCTCGAGGATCTGAGGCTTGGAGGCAGCGGAATCCGGTCAAAGCTCCACCCTCCTGACGTTGCGTTTGCGGATTTCATGATCGAGAGGGACGAGGTGAACCCGCGCGTCATTCAGGCCGCGGGCATCGAATCACCTGGGCTGACGTCGTGTCTGTCTATCGGGGATCAGGTCGCGGAACTGGTGGAGGCATCGCTGTAGCTACGAACGCGTGAACTCCAGCGCGACGACCCCCTCGCCGGGCAATGCATCGATCGAGGGATACAGCTGGAAGTGGCGGCCCATCATGTATCCCTCTCGCCAGAAGGGATAGGGCAAACCTTTCATTTTCAGCTGGGCGTTCCGTCCGAAATATCCGGGCTCGGATTCGCCATATACCGTCATCTGCTTCGGCTCACCCAGAATCGACAAGACCCGTTGCCGCAGTGAGGACTGGTCGTAGAAGCGCTGGAAAAAATACCGTCCATCCGCATCGGGCCGGGCGAGGTTGTACTCATCGTAGTCGCGGTACTGGTCGTAGCCGGCCGCCGTGCAGGGAAGCGTTAACAACAGCGACCCTCCGGGCGCGAGGAGGCGAGAGACATTTTCGAGCGCCGGCCGTTCATCGAGGATGTGCTCGAAAACGGAGATCGAGGTAATAGCGTCGAAATGCTGACCGTCCAAGGTCGTCTCCTCGATCGGCGCCGGGCTGAAGCGGCAGCGATTCGAGAGCGACAGCGCGGCTGCCCATCGCTCAGTGATCGAGAGATCGGCCCTGTCTGGGTTCACGAGCCAGGCGTGGCTGACACCGGAGCGCCGGATATACGTCAGAGGCAGAAATCGCGGCGAGGACACATCGAGATACGCTCGCACCCGTCGCAGCCGCTTGAGCCTCGACCACACCCAGTCGAATTCGAAGTAGCGCGTCGAATCCATGGGATAGAGGGCCAGTCTTCCTGCCTGCGCGATCAGCCCCGTCCCACCGTGCGCAGCCAGGCGTAGTGCGATATCAACGGCCTCGAGATGAAAGCGCATCCCTGGCGTGCCGATGGCCGCTGCCGCCAACGCATACGACGGCACGAGCACGACGCTGGCGAGACCATGCGCGAGAAGCGTCAGCAGCGTCGGTTTCGGACGCTCGATTCGACGTACGAGCACGCGCGGTTCGTAGGTTCGAGGCATCGGAGATCGTTACCTCCGCAACCCTCCGTTAACTCGACGCACGCAGCAGCCACCAGCAGCGCACACCGAGCAGCGCCCGGGCGACCAGGCGCCTGGGGTTGAGCGCGCCCGGCGCGACGTGGGTCGCGTAATACAGATAGGCGCTGGTGTGAAACGCACGGATCGACGAACGGCGGGCGGTCTGGCTGGATCGGCCCACCTGGTGCACGGCGCCCGCGCCAGGCACATAACGAACGTGGAGACCACGACTCCGTAGCCGGCGGCACAGGTCAGCGTCTTCCCAGTAGAGGAAGAAGCGCTCGTCGAAGCCGCCCGCCGCCGTGAACGCGTCCCGACGTACGAGCATGCACGCGCCGGAGAGCCAGTCGACGACGACGCTCGAGGCGCCAGTACGAATCGCATCTTCGGCGAGCACATTGCGCCGCGCCACCGGGAGAAGCGGGAGGAGCACACGTAGAGCGCCCGTCCGACCGAACAGGCCGGTCAGCATATCGGGATCGCCTCGGGCACTTCCCTGCACCGTGCCATCGGGATCGAATATTCGTGGTCCGACCACGGCGCACGACGGCTCGGCGTCGAGCACGGACCGCAGCGTCGACATCGCACCGGAGATCAGCCGGCAATCTGGATTCATGAGAAGAAGCCGCGGCGCTCGGGCAACAGCGGCCGCCTGGTTCACTGCCCGCCCGAATCCAAGGTTCGCTGGATTGCGGATGAGCGTAGCTCGCGGGAAGGTCTCGACGAAGGCCGCGCTGTTGTCGCTCGAGGCATTGTCGACGACGACCGCTTCCCACTCCATCTGTGCACAGTCGCTTTGGATCGATCGCAGCGCAACCGCCAGTTCGTTTCCGGCGTTATAGTTCACCAGGATCGCGGTTACGTCCGGTGTCACCGGCTGCCTCCGGCCAGTTCCGCATCGAACCGCTTCTCACGCAGCTTCGCCGACAGCCAGCCGGTCTCGAGCAGCGGTCGAAGCGCGGCGGCATCGACGCGCCGCGTTCGCTGGATCTGCGATCGTTTGCGCAACGCTCGCGGAAGTCCTCCCACAGCCGCGAGCTTCCCGCGCAGAAATGCGCCAAAGGCGCCGGTGCGCGCGAAATGCACCGCCGCGGCGGCCACATACATCAGATGGCTGAGGAGTGTCGTCACCAGCAGCGAGGCCGGCGTGTTCTTGACGTACAGCCATTCGAGATTGCGCTGACCATGAAAGATGGCAAACGTGCTGATGCGTCCGATCGTAGCGCTGCCGTGGTGCCGTACCACAGCATCCGCCACGTAGCCGCAGCGATACCCGAGCAGCCGCGCGCGATACGAGAGATCCACGTCTTCGTGCGATGCGAAAAAGTCTTCGTCGAATCCGCCGAGTTCGTCGAACACGCGCCTGGGCATCAGGCACGCGGCGCCGCAGACACCAAAGACCTCGGTCGATTCGCGCGCCATGTCGACGCGAGCGCCGTGGTAGCGTTTGAACGCGCCGCCCGAGGCGAACAGACTGTCGCCAGCGCTGTCGATCACGTCAGGGTCGTGCATGTAGACGATGCGCGACGTCACCAGCGTGAAGCCGGCTTGCTCGTCGATGCCGGTGAGCAGCGCCTGAAGCCAGCCTGGTTCCGGCACCGCGTCGTTGTTCAGCAGCGCGATGAAGCGCCCCTGCGCTTCCCGCACGCCCGCGTTGTTGCCGCCGGCAAAACCTCGATTCTCTGGCAATGCGACGACGCGCACCCACGGAAATGTGTCGCGCACGAACGGCACCGTTCCGTCGTTCGACGCGTTGTCCACCAGTATCGTTTCCACGGCAACCCCCTGCTGGGCGGCGACCGCGTTGAGGCACGCCTCGAGGTACCCGCGACCATTCCAGGTCACGATTACCACCGAGACCAGTGGCTCCGAAAAGACACCGGGTGTGATTTCCTCTGGAGTTCGCCCGGAAATCACACCCGGTGTCATAACTATTACCGGCTACCTTCCGCGACCCGCTTGTAGACATCGAGCGTAATGCGAGCCGTACGCTCCCAGGTGAACATCGCGGCCCGCCTGAGCCCGTCCTTCCGCATCCGTGCACGGAGCATCGGGTCGGTCATCACCTCGACGATCGCGTCACCCCATCGCTGCGCATCGTCGGGATCGAGCAGCACGCCAGCTTCGCCGACAACCTCCGGAATCGATGCCGCGCGCGAGGCGATGACTGGCGTCCCGCTCGCCATGGCTTCGACCAGCGGCAACCCGAACCCCTCGTAGCGGGAGGGATACACGAGCGCGGCGGCGCCGTGAAACAGCGAGCGCAACACCGGCTCGGAGACCGCTCCCAACCGAACGACCGCCTCCGCGGCGCCGTCGCCTGCGGCGATGGCCGACAATCGATCACCAACGCCGCGATCGACACCTGCGAGCACGAGCGAAAGCGGCGTCGGCGCGAGCCGGCGGCGCGCCTCGATGAGTGCGTGCACGACGATCGGAAGGTTGCGCCGCTCGTGGAGATCGCCGACGTGAAGGAGGAACGGCACGGTGACTCCCTCCGGCAGCGAGGTCGGTCTCGCCGGGTCACTTTCGGCAAACGTGTGCGCCGCGCCAAGCGGCGCCACCGTAATGCGATCGGGCGCCATCCCATACGCGGCGGCGATCTCGCCGCGCGAGAACTCGGAGTCCGTCAGGACGTGGGCTGCGGCGCGCGCGCTGCGCCGGTAGAAACTGCGTCGCAGCCAATCGCGGCGATACGGGTACCACTCGGGGTGGCGCTCGTAGCTGACGTCGTGAATGGTGAGGACGGTCGGCGCCGCGGCATATAGCGGTGCCGTGTAGGCGGGGGCGTGAATCAGATCGACGGCGGCGCGTCGAGCGGACCGCGGGAGCCCCACGGTTGCCCATCCCAGGTTGGTTGGTGGGTGCCACGACTCGGGAACGTGATGAACGCCCGCAGGCACTGAGTCCGCCGGGCCACCCAGCGCGATCAGTTCAAGGCACTCGTCGATCGCCAGCAGCGCTGGCACCAGCTCCGAGACATAGCGGCGAACGCCGGCCGCGGGCGACGCGAACGCCCGGCCGTCGATTCCTACTTTGAGCCTGCGCACGTCACGTGATCTTCATGTCCAGCCGCTTCACCGGGCGCTGAAGACGCGCGCACACCTCTTTGATGCGATATTCGACCTTGCCGTTGATCGCTGGACTGCTCAGGATCACTTCGTCAACCGAATAACGGGACATCGTCTGCTCGAGCTCGTCGATCGATCCGCGTACGGGCACGCCAACGATCCACCGATGCGCCTTCATCGGATCGTCATCGATGAATCCCACCGGGTTCATCTTCCACGAGGAGTTGGCGCGCATCTCACGCACCAGCAGACGGCCATAGCCACCCGCACCGTACACCAGCACCCGGCGATGACGCCGGTTGCGTGCCGACGCTACGAGATTCATCGTGCGAAATGACGCTCGGGTGGCGAATATCGCGAGCGCCAGCAACAACCCATCGAGCACGAGCACGACACGCGAGGAGCCCTGCCCGCGATAGAGGTAGTAGGCCACCGCCACCGTCAGCAGCGATCCCATACCGACACCTCGCGCCACGGCCGCGAGATCCCGGAAGCCGAATGTCTCCCACGAGCGTCGATACAAGCCCGAGGTATAGAGCGCCGCCAATTTCACGCCGAGGATGACCGGCAGCGACGCCGTGAAATACGGCAGGAATGCAAGGAGCTCATCGCCCTCGAAACGCAGCCGAAAGGCCGCGTAGTAGCAGACGGTGATCAGAACGAGATCGAGCAGTACTTCGCCGACGTGCCACTTGAAGGCGAGGTCCTTGAGAAACGGCGCGAACGACGACTTCTGCAGCGCCTTGAAGTCTTCGGCGTTGTACGCCGGGACACGCGCGAGATAAATGCCCGTGAGGACCACGAGGATGGCAAAGACCGCCACGATCAACATCGGCTCGACGGTGGTCCATCTCAGAAGAAGCCACGCCGTCAGACCCCCGATGAGGCCAAGGGCGAACAGAATCCGGAGCGCGGATCGCTCTGAGAAGCCGAGCGACACGAGGCGGTGCGAGACATGATCTGTTCCGCCGCGGGTCGCGCTACGGCCCGCGAGACGGCGCAGCACGAGCACGAACGCCGTGTCGAAAAGCGGGACCACGAGAATGAGCACCGTCAGAACCATTGGGCTCACGAAGGCAATCCGCGCGTGGAATACCGGGACGAGCGACACGCCCCCGAGGATCGCGCCGATGAACAGGCTGCCGCAGTCCCCCATGAACAGACGCGCCCGCGGACGGTTCCAGTAGAGGAACCCGGCGAGGGCCCCGACCAGCGCGATGAGCAGGATGAACAGACCCGCGCCGAGCGCTGGTCCGAGCAACGCCGCCAGGAACGCCGTCGCGATCAACGCCACGCCGGCGGCGAGGCCGTCCATGTTGTCGAGAAGATTGAAGGAATGACACAACCCGGCAAACCAGATGGTGCCTATGAGCGTGTAGCTCGACGGAAGGGCGCCGTCGGGCTCGACGCCAGCAAGCGCAAATACGAGGAATGCGCCGACGGCGAGTGACGCGACCAGCTTCGCCACCGGAGAGAGCTGCAGGCGATCGTCGAAAAGACCGACGACGAACATGGCGAGGCCGGCCGCCAGGACGGCCGACCACTCGACGATGTCACTTTGAAGCAGCGGCCCGGCAAGGCCGACGCTGAACCCGACCACCGTGGCGACCGCGATCGCGATCCCCCCCATGGTCGGCGTGGGCGCACTATGCCAGCGGTCCGGCCGCGGCGGGACGACCGCGCCAAACATCGGCGCCAGCCGTCGCACCCCCGCTCCGACCGCCACCGCGATCAGAGTCGCAATCAGACCGCTCAGAAAGGTGATCACCAAAGCTGGCAGTGGCTCATGAATTCACCAGCTCGGAACGTCGCGGTGTCGCGGCATCGCCGAGCACGAACGGTGTTCGGTTCAGAATGCCATTGCAGATGGTATCCAATCCGGGGGATTCGCCGGGAAGGAGATGACGCACGCTGTTCAGCCTCAACCGGTAGATCGAATTGCCCGCGTGCGGTTCGATGAAGGGCAGCGGGATCATCCGGTTGAAGAAAAAATGATAGGCGTAGCGCCGGGCCCGCGCCATCATGGCCGCATCGAGCCGCGACGGAAACGGCAGGCGGTCGAGAATGCGGAAGTACTCCTCGGGTGAGCTGGCGTCACACGTCAAACCCTTGTTGCGAATCCACGCCTCGCCGGCCACGATCACGGGAGTTCCACGGCTCGTCAGCTCAACCCCCGTCTTGGTCCCGTAGATGATGACGCTATTGCAGATCGACATCAGCGCGTACGTGCTCAACTCGCTCTCGGGTGGCACGACGACGATGTTCGCCGCGAGTTGCGGGATGGCCTTCCGCAACTCATCGAGCACTGGCTGTCGCGAGGGCGGAAATCCGCTGATCTCTGCCGGGTGAACGCGGATCAGCAGTTGCAAATCTCGTCGATGCTCGAAGTACCCGCACGTCTGAACGAGCCAATCCAACATGCTGCCGAACGCATTGGCCGGGTAGTGCAGCTGCGCATCCCACGACACGTTGGTCAGCAAACCGATGATCGGCTTCGACGGATCCAGCCCCAGCAGCGACGGAAGCTCTTTGGGATCGTCGGTCTTGGGACGATGAAAGACGATCCAGTCGAAGAGCCCGTCGCGCCGGCTCGAGAGGTAGTGCATCAGCTCGCGTTCCTGCTGTTCGGAGAGCTCGAGGTTCTCCCAGTGCTCCCGCGGCTCGTTCATCAGCGTGTGATGGTAGGTGTTGTCGTGGCTGAAGATGAAGCGTCGCTTGCGGTACGCCACATTCCACGTCGACACGTGCACACCTTCCTGACGCGCCACCTCGCCGACGATCCCCCAGGGCACGTAAATGCCGTGCGTAAAGACCGCCGACGAGAACTGAATCGATCGCAGCAGACGACGGGTGGCAAACGCCACCCGTAGCGCTGACTCCACATAGCGGCGCACAATCGGCTCGGCCATCGGCTCATCGTCAAGCGTCCCGCTCGCAAAAAACCGCAGCGCGCCCGCGTGCGCGTGTTCGCCGATGACGAGTCCGTCGAGCGTGAACGATTCAATTTCGGCAAACGGGAGCGTCGTCGCGATGCGCCGGGCTTCGCCGCGATCCTCCTCGGTCAACCACTCGCTGTACTTGTGAGCCTTTATTCCGAGTTGCCCGTAGACACGCTCGGCCGGCGACATGCAGTTGCGGCACAGGTCGCGCGATGGACCATGCTGGGCAAATTGCGCGAGGTCGGGATAGAGCGATGCGTCGCATTCGGCGCAGGCGGTCATCGCGCCGTCGCACAACAACGCGTGCACCTCAGCGCCGCGAAACGTCAACGCTGCCGCCAGGACACTCTCGAGTGTCGACGCATGTGCGTACGAGCCTATCGAGGTTGCCATCAGCACGCGCGGACCTCCGGCGGCGCCAGCACGCGCGGACTGCCAGAGCCCGGCATCGGCGGAGAGAAGCGCGCGCCAGTCCGGATAAGCGCCCGCGCGGGCGTAGTACCACCGCCGTGCGAGCCGCGATGCCCGCCACAGGCGCGGAAAGTGTCGGATACCTCGCTTCATGCGCGAACGGGATCTTCCACGTGGCCGGCGCGGGCCTCGTCGATCAAGCGGACGAATTCGCTGGCGGCGGGCAACTCCGGAAACGCCCGCCACGGCCGATGTGATTGGAGCTCGTCGAGCGAGTAGCCACCGGTCGCGACCGCAACGGTTCGCGCCCCGATGGCATTGGCGCAGTGAATGTCGTGCGGCGTGTCGCCAACGACGAACACCGCGCGATCGTTGACCGGACCGGCACGTCGGGCCAGTTCGAGCGCGCGCGTTGCGATCGCGGATCGTTCGCTCGCGTCCTCGGCGAAGGCACCGTCAGGGAAATATCTGAACAGGTCGTAGTGCGTGAGCTTCGCTTTCGCACCGCCGCGGGTGTTACCGGTCAGCAGGTACGAGCGAACGTCATCCCGGCTTGCGAGCAGATCGAGGATTTCGCGGACGTTAGGCAGCACGTAGCCCTTCTTCGTAGGCAGCCATTCCGGCAGCAGCTCTTCGTAGCGCCGCACCATCCGATGAATCGTCTCCTCGTTGACGTCGACACCCAGCATCTCGAACGTGCGAACCGCGATCTGATAGTCGGTGAGACCGGCGATGCGGAACTTGGACAGCTGGAAATCATGGCCGACCACTTCCCTGACAGCCTTCTCCCACGCCGGTACGCCTGCCTTGCCGGTGGTCAGCAGGGTCCCATCGATATCCCAGAACAACACGATCATGCGATTTGTGGGACGACGTAGCGCATGCTCTTCACGAGGCTGGCTACATCCAGCTTGTGATGAGCGAGCACCTCGTCGTTGGAGCCGCACTCAGGGAGCGCCATGACGCCGACGCGCAGGATCCGCGGCGTTGGTTCGAGCGCCAGCTCGGCGATCGCGGTGGCGAGCATCTCGCCTTGACCGCCTTTCAGATAGTGATTGTCGAGCGTGAGGATGTAGCGCCGACTGCCAATCACTTCCCGCAGCCATCGCAGATCCACGCGATTGAGCCAGGGCAGATTGACGAGCCGGACGCTGGCGCCGCTGCTCTGCTCGACTTCCTCGGCCGCTTCGAAGGCGTTGGCCAGCAACCAGGGACCGTAGCCGAACACGACCGCGTCACTGCCATCGCGAACGACCCAGCCGCGGCCGGGCTCGACCTTATGGTGATGAGGGTAACCAAAGGGTACGGGCCACTTCACCGACACGAGACGCAGGTACATACTGTCGGGCGCGGTGTTGACCGCATAATCCAGCAGCGCCTGGACCTCGGCTTCGAGACACGGCTCGACGAGCGACAGGTTCGCGACACCTCTCAGCGCCGAGATGTCTCTCACCGACTGATGTGAATGTCCGGGACCGCCAGGGATCAGGCCGGCGAGCGAGCCAACGTAGATGACCTTGGTTCCTTCGGAGCACTGGTTGTAGATCTGCTCGTTCGGCCGCGCTGAGAGAAAGCAGGCAAAAGAGTGGACCACGGGCAAGGCGCCGCGGCGCGCCATGCCGCCGGCCATCGACACCATGTCCTGCTCCGCGATCCCGCATTCGACGAATCGATCGGGGAAGCGCTTGGCAAATGACACCAGGCCGCAGTCCTTGATCAAGTCGGCGTCCAGCGCCACGAGGTTCGGATGGCGATCGCCCTGACGCACGAGCGCCTGTTCGTAGGCGGCGATGAGATTCTCGGTCGTGCGCGGCTCGCGTCTGGGATTGCGAGTCGTCGTCTTGGTGGCCACCGGGCCGAGGCCCAGATCGGCGAACAGCGCGTTCGCCGTCGTGAGCAACTCCGTCACGCCGGCCAGATACGCGTCTTCTTTCGGGGCGCCCGAGTGATACGCGTACAGCTCCCCGGTTTTGAGGACAGGACCTTCCATGAAGGACACGCCTTTCCCTTTCACCGTGTCCGCGATGATGGCCTTGGGCAGATTCGTCACTGCATCCAGCGCACGGAACGTTCGTTCGATCGCCGTGACGTCGTGGCCGTCGCAGCGCGTCACGTGCCAGCCGAAGGCGCGCAGCTTAGCCTCGAGGTCTCCCAGAGGACTGACCTCCTGCACCCAGGTATCCGACTGGATCTTGTTGTGGTCGATGATGGCAACAATCTCATCGAGCCCGCGCGTCGCCGCCATCGACAGCGACTCCCAGAATTGACCTTCCTGCAGCTCTCCGTCGCCGGCGAGCACGAAGACACGCCGCTCGATTCCGGCAAGCCGGTTGGCGAGCACCATACCCTTTGCTTTCGATATTCCCATGCCGAGCGAGCCGGTGTTGGCCTGGACATACGGCGTCTGGACGTGCGGGTGTCCCGGAAGTCCACGCAGGCGGCGCAACTGGTGAAGGAAATCCTCGTCGAGAAGGCCGAGACCGATGAGCACGTTGTAGAGCGCCGGTGCGTCATGCCCCTTCGACGAGAAGAAGATGTCGCAGCGGTCGTCTCCCTGGTCGAGATCGCGAATTTCGTTGAGGAAGAGCCAGCTCATGATCTCCAGGGAGCTGAAACTCGTACCGATGTGCCCGGACCACGCTCCGGTAATCATGTAGAGCGTGTTGATCCGCGCCAGCGCCGCAAACGCCGCAACGACCGTTGGGGTCAAACCCCTTGAGCGGATTCGTGTCAAGGGGTCCGACCCCAGGAGCCGCTGAAACTCGCTCACTGGCACGTATTGCAGCTCGAGAGATTCGCCCTGGTCGGTTTGTAAATCGCCCATTGGTTGTCTTCAATCGTTGGCCGGGTCCTGTTCGTTGAACCCGGAGGGTCAGGCGGGTCTATGGCAAGAGCCGCCCTACGCGGTTACAGACAGCTCCGGCAGCCGCACCAATCCGTCAGCGAGCAGCCGCTCGGCCACCATCCAGTCGTAGGCATCATTGATATCGAAGCCCTCGTAGCCTTCGGTCAGAAACGGCACGAGCACATCTCCCGCGATCGATCGACGCTCGCGAACGACCCGTGTCCAGGCGATCTCGAGCGACGCGTTCTGCACGTAGACCAACGGGAGCGCCTGATACGGCGTGCTGTGCCACGGCTGCGTCTCGGGACCGAACGGCAGGAGGGGAAACATCCGCTGCCCGCGGATGATCCACATCTTGCCGGGATGCTGCGCACATTTTTCGACGGCGCGCAGCGAATCGACGCCTTCCTGTGCGGTGAAGAGCGACCACGCCCGCCGAATCGTATCGGCCGTTCGAAACGGACTCGTGGGACGAAGCAGGCTGAAGCAGTCCCATGACCGTCCTCGCTTTTCGAGCTCCGCGATGATGTGCTCGAGCCACTCGATGTCAGGTGAGGTATCACCGGCGAATGCCGCCGGCCTCAGAAACGGGACTTCCGCTCCGTACCGCCGCGCGAGGTCGGCGACGTCTTCGGAATCTGTCGACACGATGACAGATTCGAATACACCGCTTTCGCGAGCGGCCGCGATCGTGTACGCGACCATCGGGTGACCGCTGAGCAACCGCACGTTCTTCCCGGTCACTCGTTTGGATCCACTGCGCGCAGGAATCAGTGCCACTGCGGTTCCCGGTTCCCGGTTCCGGGTTCCGGGTTCGTGTTCTCGGTTCGAGTTCACTGTTCTATGTTCCGGGGTTCGAGGTTCCGTGCCAGCTCAGTCACGGCGATCGCAGCCGGATCGGAACATGGAACGGCGAACGTCGAACCAGGAACCGCAACCCTGAACACGAACCTGAAACCGGGAACGTGGAACATGGAACGGTTCATTGCTCAGACAGCGTTCGGATTGTGATTGATGTAGATCGTCTTCAGATCGGAGTAGACGTCGAGCGCCTGCGTGCCGGCTTCGCGCCATCCGTTACCCGATTGGCGCAGGCCGCCGAACGGCAAATGCGGCTCGCTGCCGTACGTGCCGCCATTGACGACGGCCACGCCTGACTGAATGCGCGCGAGGAACGTCATCGCGCGGTTCAGGCTGTGCGTGTGAATGGATGCAGTCAGGCCAAACGGTGAGTCATTGGCAAGCGCGATCGCCTCCTCGAACGTGGAGACGCGGTAAAGGCACGTAATCGGCCCAAACAACTCGCTGCGGGAAATTTCGTCCTGCGGCCGCACGTCCTCGATGAGCGTCGGCGCAACGAAGAAGCCGCCGCCGTACGATGCGCCAGTGAGTCGCTGTCCGCCTGTCAGTACCGCCGCACCCGATGCCTTCGCTCGCGCTACTGCGGCGAGCATGCTGGTCATCTGCTCCTCGTTGATGACGGGACCGAAGTCGTCCGTATCGGCTGTTCCCACCTTGAGTCGCCCGACCGCCTCCATCAGCATCGTCTTGAATCGGTCATACACGGCGTCGAATACGATGATGCGGCTGCCGGCCGCGCATCGCTGCCCGGCGTTGCTGAACGCCGATCCCAAGGTCCAGGTCACCGCGTTCGCCAGATCAGCATCGTCACACACGATGAGCGGATTCTTGCCACCGAGTTCGAGGCAGGTCTTGGCCAGGCGGCGGCCCGCCGTCTGGGCGATGTACCGTCCCACCTCGCACGAGCCGGTGAAACTCACGATGGCGACATCCGGATGCTCGACCAGCGGCGCGCCGGCCTCTTCACCAAACCCCTGTACGGTTGCATACACACCCTCGGGCACGCCGGCTTCGTGCGCGAGCACACCGAAGGCCCACGCGGAAAGCGGCGTGTCCTCGGCGGCCTTCATGATGGCGGCATTGCCGCACAGCAGCGCCGGGAACGCCTTCCACGCAACGTTGGCAATGGGGGTGTTGGCGGCAATGATGAGACCGGCAACCCCCAGCGGCTGCCGTACGATCATCGCGCTCTTGTTCGGCACGGCACTGGTCGTCGTCTGACCGTAGAAGCGACGGCCCTCGCCGGCAACGAAGAAGCCCATCTCGATGGCGGCGTCTGTTTCGCCCAGCGCATCCTTGCGCGACTTGCCTGTCTCCCGGGACACGAGATCGGCGATCGCCGCACGATGCTCCTGCATCAGGATCGCAATGCGGCGAAGGACCTCTCCGCGCTTCACAACCGTCGTCGCGGCCCAGGCCGGCTGCGCGTGACGGGCCCGCTCGACAGCAGCACGCACGTCAGCGGCCGTCGATCTGGCCACTTTGCAGATCTCGCCGCCCGTCGAGGGATCGATTTTAGAGAACAGGCGACCTTCGGCGGGCAGAACATCCCTGCCGCCAATCAGGTTTGGGATGACGGATGGAATCGCGGACAGGTCGACCCGCGCGCGCTCAGGACTTGTAGACAGCACTTAAAGTCGAACCACCGGTCGAAGCTGTGTGACGAGTTGTTCCCAGCCGTATTCTGCGTGCGCGATTTCGCGAGCCGCGCGGCCGATGCGCCCGGCCTCTCTCTCGTCGGGAAGCTTTTCGCATTTATTGATGTCGATGACGTTGGTCAGATGAACCAAGCCGGCTGGCGAGTGCTCGTCGAGGTTGGTGATCACCGCGCAGCCGCATTCCATCGCAGCGTTGACCGTCGTATTGTTCGCGCGCAGCCCTTTCTCGAAAAACGCCGCGAGGAACGTGCAGTCCACAAGCTGGTTGAACACGGCCGTATCGGACAGGTATCCCATGAAATACACCTGACCGTTGAACAGCGCCTGCAGTTCCTCGAAGCGCACCACGAACGACCCGTCGAAGCTCGTGTTCTCGTGCAATGCGGTCGAGACATACATCGAGTAGCTCTTTCCCGTCGCCTCGAGCAGATCGCGCAACCGCCGGTACAGCGGCACGCGGATCTTGTGCGCCATGCCGAAGGTGAATACGGACAATTCGGTTCGCTGGAAACGCTGCGGGTTCAGCAACGTACCGGGACAGAACAACTCGACGATGTCCGGACGAGAAGGCGCAAGCTCATGAGACAGTTCGCGGTTGCCGCAGTAGACCCTGGCAGCAGACGCCATCAGCTTGTGCTCGATCGCCGTGCCGTCGAAGGCGTGCAGGAACAGCTCGTATCGATCCTCATGCGCCATCACCCACTCGTTCAGCGCCTGCCCGTCCGCGGGGGTGAACTCCGACAGCTTCAGCGAGAGCAGCGGGCGCTTATAGCCTGTCAAGTCCACCGAGCCGATGCCGACGATCGGCAGGCTCAGGTGCCGGGCAAGGATGGTGTTGAACTTCGCAATCCCGCACGTCCACGGGTTCAGGTGATATCCAGCAATGCAGTCGATCATCGGTCCTCGAAAGCGCTCCATTGTATCGTCTAGTGACTTTTACTGATCAGAACTCCGGCCCGGAAGAGGCTGGCGATCGACGCGATCTGTTCATCTGTCAACTCGGGAAACATCGGCAGCGACAGCACTTCAGCAGCCGCCTGCTCTGCGATGGGGAAATCACCGCGCGAATACCCGAGGTCGGCATAAGCAGGCTGGAGATGGAGGGGAATCGGATAGTGAACGCCAGTCTGCACTCCGCCTTCGGTCAATGCGGCCCGCCACGCGTCGCGCTCGGAAACGCGCACGACGTACTGATGGTAGACATGTCGCGACGCAGGTCGTTCCCTCGGCGTGCTGGCGGATGTTCCGGTGAGCCGGCGCGTATACTCGGCGGCGCGGCTTCGACGCGCCTCGGTCCATGCCTCGAGATATTTCAGCTTCACCGCCAGCACGGCGCCCTGCACACCGTCCATTCGATAGTTGAAGCCTCTGTACTTGTGCTCGTAGCGAACGTCCTCACCCCATGAGCGGAGCAAGCGAATCTTCGCCGCCAGCGCCGGGTCGCTCGTGACGACAGCGCCGCCCTCTCCGTACGCGCCGAGATTCTTGCCAGGGTAAAAACTGAAACAACCCAACAATCCCATCGAGCCGCAGCGGCGGCCTTTATACTCCGACCCGTGCGACTGACACGCATCTTCAACGACGATGAGACCGTGCCGGTCTGCCACGTCACCGATCGCATCCATGTCCGCCGGCTGTCCGTAGAGATGGACGGGAACGATGGCCTTCGTCCGAGGCGTAATCGCTCTCTCAATGTTCGACGGATCCATCGTGAAGTACGTCGGCTCGATGTCGACGAACACCGGCTTTGCCCCCGCGTACTCGATGGCCGCAACCGTGGCGACAAACGTGAACGGCACGGTGATGACCTCGTCACCGGAGCGGACGCCAGCGGCCAGGAGCGCCAGATGCAACGCGCTCGTCCCGCTGTTGACCCCGATCGCGTCGGCGGTGTGGCAAAAAGCAGCGAAGTCGTGCTCGAAGGACGACACCGGGGCCCCGAGGACGAACTGTGCGCTGTCTAGCACGTCCTGTATCGCCTGATCGATCTCGGGCTTGAGCGCTCGATACTGTGCTTTCAGGTCGGCGAGTGGGATCACAGATCTCTTCTCAATACTCGGTGCCCCGTTCCGAGACCCAGGAGGCGCGCTCCGCTCCTTCAAGACTGTCAACCAGCTTCTGTCTCATGTCCTCTTCGACACTGAAGTGAACCTGGTAGAGGTATCGCTCCGTGTCGGGTGGTGCATCGCCCGGAATCGAGGCGCCGTGTGCGCCTGTCGAGTTGAGGAACACGAGCGCGGTGTTGCGGTCGGCGGGAACGTCCTTGACGAGCTCGCACTCCGATGGGTCGACCCAGAGCGGCGAACTGTGCGTCACGGTAGGCTCGTTACGAAGCCGGTAGATCTGCGTTCCATACGATTCGGTGTCCCTCGGCTTGGGGAGGTAGACCAGGCACGTCAGGAAGGCCCATCGCGGATCGCGATGCGGCTTGATGACGTACCCCGGTCTGCGCAGCATCAGGCGCGAATTGGCAACCCGAAGCTCGATGCCGCCGTCGGCCATCGAACGCAAGTGCGGCCAGTGGGTGCGAACGAAGTCGTCCAATGCCGGGCGAAACTTCTCGGTCAGCGCCGGGAGCAACGTCTCTGTGACGACTCTCTGGAAAAAAATGCCCCACACGACGCGGCTGTATTCGGGCGCGAAGACAAACGGCACCTGCAACTGATGCCTCTTTGCATTTCTCTTGAAGAACACGCTCGAGGGAAGCGCGCCCACCAGTTCATCCGCGGCGTCATCGGGCAGCAGGTTCTCAATCAGCACATGGGGAAATGGATCGAGCAGAAGCGGAGCGCGCGCGACGGCGGCCGCGGCATGGGCGGCGAGGCGATCGCCTCCGTCGAGCGAGGCGCGCAGTGCCGGCATTCGATCGGCATGCCGCGCATCCGTCTTGTACGACGTGACGCACTGCTGAACCTCGGCGTGCAGCGCGGGAACGGACGCGAGGACGTCTTCCTGGCGCTTCAACGTGCGGTCGAGTTGTTCGAGCTGGCGCGAGATCGCCCGCAGCTGCCGCGCCATTTCTTTCTGATCTTCTCGCAGTTTGTCCCCGAGAGCCTGAAGCCGCGCGACGGAGTCGGCGGCGCGTATGACTCGGAGCGGATTGAGACGTTCGAGTATGGACATTCGCTCTATCAGGGCATCAGGCCATGCAGGGCCAGTGGTGTTCCCCATATGATCTGAGAACGGGTTCATTGCGCTTGAGAAGAATGATGTAACGGAGGCCCTCTTCTTCGATCGAGTCTACAGCGTCGTACGTGCGTCCGACGTAATCGACGACGCCGGGATACATCTGACGTGTGAACGCTTCGAGACTCCCGGTCGCAAACACAAGCGGCGGCGAGAACCGCTGGATCTTTTCCAGCGCCAGACGCTCTTCGACCGGCAGCTTCTCATACCCGGCATCGAAAAAGAGGTGCCGCGACGCCATGAGCTGGTCGGCATAGAAGTAGATCTCCGGCGCCGCCCACAGAACGAGCAAGCGCCTCGAACGCGGGACACACTCGGCGGCGTATCGCGCCAGTCGAATCTGCACCGGCGCCGCGCGCTCCTCCCAGTACTTCAGAGGAGGGTGCGCGATCAGTCGCGCTTCCACGTCCATCCACGCGCCGCGCGCGCGCGCGAGCGAATTCCAGTCACCGGCCAGGTAGCTGACGCGGTCGCCAAACTGCCCCGCGACCGCCACGCTCTTCACGACCAGTGATACGAGCACGACGATGGCGACACGGATCAGCCATCGTGTGGCGAAACCGGAAGACACGGACGCACGCCATGCGGCGGCCGCGCAGCAACCAAACAGAATCGCCGGCATAGCGACGTTGTCGACCGCGCGCACATCGTAAGGCGAGCGCATCAGGCCCAATGCCGTCGTGATGCCAGCCAGCGCGAACAGTACGAGGCGCCAGCCTGTAACCGGCTGCGGCAAGTATCGCCGCAGCCAAACGGCGGTCAGCACGACGAACAACGGCAGGGCGTAGAACAAGGCCGCAGTGGCATTGCTGGCACGCGTTTGCTCGTCCACACCAGGCAGGATTCTGAACCGGAGCCACCAGTGGGAGAATCTCTGACGTTCCCATGTGGACCAGGTGTCCGGGATCAGCGACGACTGACCACGATCGATCCCGGAGGTGTCTTCTACGATCGGTTCATTGATCAGCGCGCGGATCGCCTGCGGTGAAAAGTCCAGCAGTCTCACCACCTGCACTCGAGGACCTTCTTTCGAGACCGGCAGCACCGCGTGCCGCGTGACTAGTGCCGCGCGCGACTCAGGAGTGCTGTCCTCCGTCCACCTCAGCCTCACGAGCGGGGCGAACGCTTGGCGGCCGTCCAGCCGGATGAAGTCGCTGAACCGCAGCATCGGCCAGCGCGGCCACGAATGGGTATCGGTGTGTTGAGCGTCCATCACTGCGGTCGTGCTCTGGAGGACGGAGCCAAAGCCGACTGTCGCGGCAATCATCACCAGAACCGGCGTCACAAGGGCGAACGCGAGCGCGCCTGCCTGGACCACGCGCACGACACTCGTGCGGCTGATGCCGTCCGCTGCCACGACCGCAAGCGCGAGGATCGCGGCGACGTACACGCCGTGGTCTCCACGCCAGTAGAACGCGGCCGCAACCCACGCACCGAACGCGAGGATCCTTCGAACGCTCGGATCACGCACATACCACCACCACAGTGTGGCTGCCACGGCATAGACGATGATCTTGGGATACGAATAGCCGCGAGGCCCGGCGACAATCAGAAGAACGGCCGCCAGCACCGCGGCAATGGTCGAGCCGGTCAATTCGTGAACCAGCCGGAACACCAGATAGGTGCTCACGGCGAGCACCACGCCTACGACCATCGCTTCCGCGAGCAGCCGGTGACCGAATATCACCTGGCTCGTCGCGCTGATTCCGTAAGACAGCCACGTGCCCAGGTCGAAGAAGTCACGAACCGGCCAATCACCAGCCAGGATCTGCCGGGCCAGCACGACGTGGAGGAAATCATCGTTGGTCGGGGAGCTCGCAATCACCGCCTGCAGCACGCCCGCCACGACGGCCAGCGCGATCCCAATCAGGCGGTGAGCGGCCGCCTTCTGCGACGCCACGCCTTTGCGTTGCTCAAAACCGGCAGCGTACGTCACCGTGGTCGAAACCAGCGTCGCGGGTTATCTCGCCGAGAACCAGCGCCGCACGGCTGATGACGGCGCAGGCGCAAGACTGCAAATCGCCTCGGCGAGAATGGGTGTGGCAGGTTGCTGCCACCCGTGCGGCCTGATGAACCGCTCGACAGCGCGACGGATGCCGTCGACGTCCACCTCGCCTCGCAGCGCACCAGCCAGATGGTTCGCGTGTTCGTCGAGATCGCGAGCCATCTCGACGAAGCCGCCCTGCTCCTTGAGCAGGTAGTGGAAGTGCAGCGTGCCCTGCTGTCCGTGCTCGAATCCCGGCGCGAGAAGCGTGAATACCGGCTTGCCGAGAATCCCCGCCTCGATTTGCGCGCTCGTATTCAGTCCAACGACGGCGGCACTGTGATGCAACGCGTCGTAGAGCGACTGATCGGCGTTGAGCACGCGCGAGATCGCGATGGCCACACGGCCGAATCGGGTCACCTCCACATCCGCCCACTGACGCACCGATCGCGGATGCGGCCGAATCACGATGTTGCACGACGCGAGCTGACTGTCCCGCCGGATCCTCTCGATCCACTTCTCGACGAACGCCACCTCGTGACCAGCGACGAACTCGGACGAGCAGAGATAGGTGACGATCGGCGCGGCTGGATCGAGCGAGAACCTGGCGCAGTACTCGTCTCGCGTGATGGACGGCGCGAGCGCCAGGAATGAATCGAAGCGAGGTGCGCCGGTAATGACGACCTTCTCGGGCGGAATGCCGTAATACTCCGTCGCCTCGCGCTTCTGCACCGCGTTCCACACGAACACACGATCCGGATGCACGTGCACAATGCCCTTGGTCGTCAGGTTGTCCCAGCTGAACACGGGAAACCCGACCGGGATGCCGAGCGCGCGCGCGCTCTTCACCCAGTCGGCCTGCTCCGATCCAAAGCGGACCAGCGGACTCACGAGGACGACGTCCGGCTGCTCGTCCTGAAGAAATCGCTCGCGGCCCGGATCGCTCGGGATGGCGTGCTCGACCAGCATCGCCAGATTCTTCAGCCTTCTGGACGCCTCCTCGCCGAGCGCCGGCCGCAGGCTGCCGAAGTCGCCGTCCACGATTTTCGTGCCACAGCTTGGACAGCGAGCGGACAAGTGCCGGCTGCGTTCGCCGGTGAGCGTCTGCGCAAGCGTACGGAAGGCGCGGTCACGAAGCTTCTCTGCCTCGACGAACGGGCTCTCGAGATAGTGGCCGCAGTCGACGATCGTCCTGAAGTCTGTCGCGGCGTCCTTCCATTCGTCCTCTCGAGCCTCGGGACACGTGCGGCATGTCACGCGCGGATGTGACCGTACCGCATCCGGCAACGGCCAGTCGTTCGATCGGCCGGGCGTCGCGATCGTGATGTCATGCCCGCCGTCGGCCAGCATCACCACGACACTGTCGAAATGCCGCAGGACGTTCGTGCGAGGGAGTTGAAATAAAACGCGCATTCATGGTCCGGCTGAAGCCGGACACTACGAACATCAGGACTCGGTCAGGACAGTTCCTCGTGTGGTCCCGAGATGATCACGATTCGACGACCCGAGTGCTTCGAGGGCATCGGCAACGAGCGGCGCTACTGCGACGTTCAAGCCATGGGGACGGACGAACCGCTCGACGAAGGCATCGATCTGGGCGCGATCGTATCGGCCGGCCACCGCTGCGGACAGTTGGTCGCGATGCTCGTCGAAGTCGGCCGCACGCTCGACGTGGCCACCTTGCGAACGCAGGAGATAGTGAAAGTGCAGAGTGCCTTCCTGTCCGCCGGCATTGCGATCGACGATGGTGAACACAGGGCGGCCGACGATGGCTGCCTCGATTTCGGCGCTCGTGTTGAGCCCGACGATACCCGCGCTGTGATAGACCGTGTCGAAGAGCACCGCGTCGGCGTTCTGCATCGGCGAATTCATCACGATCGAGCGCTCGTCCCTGAACGGCCTCGAGACGGTCGCCTTCTCACCTATGCGAGGCCACCGCAGGTCGAACGCATCTGTTGCGTGCCATCCCTTACCGCCGGCTGGGTGTGGACGGATGACGAGGTTGCAGCCGGACAGCACCGGGTCGCTACTCCGCCGCAACTCGGAAATCCACTGCGCGACGAACGTCTGCTCCGTGGCAGCCACGAATTTCGACGAACAGAGATACGTGACGATCGGCCGACCGGGATCGAGGCCGCTCAACCGGCAGAACTCCTCGCGCGTCGTCACCGGCTTCATCTCGAAGAACTCATCGAATCGCGGCGCTCCAGTGACGACAATGCGGTCGGCTGGACACTTGTGCAGCTTGATGGCTTCGCGAACCTGGATGTCATTCCAGACGAACACGCGGTCGGGCATCTCGTGAATCAGTCCCTTGTTACTGAGATTGTCCCAGCTGAAGACGAGCAACCCTGACGGGATCGCCAGCGCCCGCGCGCTCTTCACGAAATCTGCCTGCGTAAACCCGATGCCCACCATCGGCGACAGCACGATCGCGTCCGGCTGCTGCGCAGCGACGAACGCCTCGATGTCGGGATCGCACGGAATCGCGGTCTCCAGCTTGGCCAGCAGCGCGTCGATGCGTTTCTGCTCCGGCTTGGGCATGCGCAGCAGCAAATCACTCCACTCTTCGCCGAGGTCCTCGGCGCGATCCGACACGGCGGCAACCATCTTCTCGAAAGCTCGCTGCCGAAGCAGCCGGGCTGATGCGTAACGTGGATGCCCATACCGGATGTAGTCGCGCGTGCGCCGCAACATGGTTGCGGCAGCCGTCCAGTCGTCGCCACGGTTGCGCGCAGCGGCAATCGACGTGATACGCGGATGTTGCGCCAGCAGCCCGGGCAACTCGAGCTCATCGTCCTGAGAGGCAAGGCAGATCTCGTGGCCGCGATCGGCAAGGATCCGTACGGCGCGATCGAAATGACGCACGTGCGCCATCCGGTTCAGGACGAAGAGCAGTCGCATCTGGTTTGCTGTTAGCTCCCAACCTGCAACTCCGAACTTCCAAACGGCGTCGGGAATTGGAGTTTGGGAGTTGGGAGTTGACTCGGGCTCACCAGGCAGTAAACCCGCCATCGATGCGGAGCTCCGTGCCAGTCACGTAGGCCGACGCGTCGGAGGCGAGGAACTGCAATGGGCCGATGAGATCCTGGTACACGGCCATGCGGCCGAGCGGGACGCGGTCGCAGAACTTTCGCTTGAACTGTTCGTCCTGGACGCCGAGCACGCCGCCGGGAGACAGGGTGTTCACTCGGACCCCGTGGGGTCCCCACGCGGTCGCGAGGTATTTCGTGAGGTTGACGACGGCCGCTTTCGACGCGCCGTACGCCGGCGGCTTGATGAACGGCGGATCGCTCACGATGTGATCGTAGAAGCGCGGATCCGGCGACACTGACGCGTACAGCGATCCGACGTTGATCACCGATCCGCGACGTGCCTTCACCATGTCAGTGCCGAAGATCTGAGCGACCTGAAACAACCCGAGGGCGTTGACTTCGAAGATTCGGCGATTGACGTCGAATGGAATCTCGTCGAGACGATAGCCGCCGCCTGATGGCGACGGCGGCTGATCGATGCCGGCGTTGTTCACGAGCACGTGCGGCACACCGAACTCCGAGACGACGCGCTCACGCGCGGCGCTGAGCGCGTCGCGATCGGTGACGCTCGCGGCGATGAGCGCGAGCCTTGCGTCGCCGTAGCTCGTTTGCAGCCGGCTGAATGCCGAGTTGGGTGTCGCCGGTGGAAGATCGAGGCCAACCACCGTCGCGCCCGCCTCCAGGAGTCCCTCAGCCCACACCGGACCAAGATTGCCGAGCGCGCCGGTGACAACTGCCACACGGCCTTCGAGCCCGAAGCGCCCGCTCACACGCCCGCAGTCGCGCGGCCGGCCCTGGCAGTCGCCGGCCTCACCGCTTCGAGGGTCAGCGTCTCGTCGGCTCGAAGATCGCGAGTCAGGGCCTGACCGAGCAGCTGATCGAGATAGTGCGGCGCGAGACCATCGCCCGGGCTCTTGATCGCCAGGTCCGCGGGAGTGAGGACGTGCCCTTCCTGCAGATCGCGCGCCGCCACCAGCTTCTTGCCCATCTTCAGCACGGGGCCGGCTTCACTCGCGTACACCTTCTTGCGGCCGTCTCCAAGCGCCATGCGTGTGCGCTGCAGGTCGCGAATCATCTTCTTCATGCCGACCGGCTCGAGCGAGAAGCGATGGTCGGTGCCGCGCATCGCTCGATTCAGCGTGAAATGCTTTTCGATGACACGCGCGCCGAGCATGTACGCCGCGAGCGGCATGGCAATGCCGTTGTCATGACCGGAGTAGCCAATGACGACGTCAGGGAACTTCTCACGATAGGTGGCAATGACGCGCAGATCGAGCTCGGCAAACTCGGCGGGGTATCCGCAGGTGCATTGCAGCAGGCACAAGCGCGGATTGATGGGCATGATGGTGTCGTAGGCCCGTTGCACGTCTTCGAGCGTGCCGCCGCCGGTGCTGACGATCGTCGGTTTGCCCAACTTCGCGACGTGCCTGAGCAACGGCGTATTGCGCAGATCACCTGACGCAATTTTGTACGCCTGACTTCCCAACTCGGCGAGAAAATCCGCGCTCTTCATGTCGAACGCGGTAGAAAAGAACGCGATGCCGAGACGGTCCGCTTCGGCTTGCAGCTCCTCGTACTCCGTCTTGCCAAACTCGAGGGCCTCGCGATGTTCGCCGTACGTCGCCCCGAAGCTGTTCTCGTTTTCGTACGGCTTGTCGTACATCTCGCGCGTGTAGAGCGAGCGGTTGTCCCTCTTCTGCAGCTTGGCTGCGGAGACGCCACACTCGGCTGCCGCGTGGAAAAGCTCCTTGGCCGTTTTCAGGCTGCCTTGGTGGTTGTGCCCGATCTCGGCAATGACATACGCCTCGCTGTCGTCGTTGATCACTCGATTGGCGATGATGAGCTGCCTCATTTCAACTCCCAATTAAACGACACCGGGTGTGACGGCGGAAATCACATGCGGTGTCTTTCATACACGAGCACACGTCCCTTGCCCATCCAGTCGATGCGGTCCTCGAGATCCTTGCGCTGGCGGAACCCCTCGAGCACGAAGAACAGACGAAGCAGATCCTTGTTCATCATCGTGATGTGCGACGGGTCGAGCTCGTCCTGCGTGCTGACGTCGAGCAACGTGTGCGGGTTCTGATGAAACCGCGTCGTCGCATACGCAAAGCGGGACGATATGCGGCAGATGTTGCGCACCGCTTCTCTCACCTCGAGCACCGTCATGTGCTCGAACACTTCGCGGCAGAGCACCAGGTCGTAGGCTCCGGATGGAATATCGGAGGTGTCAGCACCGCCCACCATGATGCGATCGCGCACTTCCGGCGGCGCCATCTCGCGCATCCCGGGCGCCGGGTCGACGCCGTCGGCGATCACGCCAACTTCGTGCAGCAGGTACATCAGGATACCCGGGCCGCATCCAACGTCGAGGACGCGCGTCGGGTTGAAGACCTCTTTGACGACCAGCGGATGGCGGCCCTCGATCTCGCGGCGCTTCTCGATGGTGTAGACGTTGCCGGCCTGTCGCCACTCGGCGGTCCAGTACTCCTGATCGTAGTGCGTCGCTTCGACCCGCTTCTGCGAGAACACCAGATTCTCGAAAGCCGCGAGATCGGCCTTGCCGTTGCGGCCGGTCTGGAACGTCTTGAGCAACTGCGTCGACGAGTCGCGCACCGTGTCGAGATAGACGATCTGGATGCCTTCCTTCTCGCAGATCCGCACCTGCTCAGGAGGCAGCCGTCCTTCCCAGTCCTTGCCCTTGATGTAGTGCGTTGGCTGCAATTCTCTCAGCACGGTCTCGGTGTCGACCGGGCTCACGTGCGTATAGTCGATCGGCTTGAGGGCATCGAGCACCTCGGCGCGCTGCGGCGCGGCCAGCAGCGGAGGGTGCTTCACGGCAGTGTACGAATCAGGGGCGATGTTGCACAGCAGCGTGCCGCCCACGTGTTTTGCGCGGTTGAAATACTCGATGTGCCCGTGATGCAGCGGGTCGAAGGCGCCGTCGACCATGGCGACCTTCTTCCGAAACTGCTTCAGATCTTTGTATCCAATAATCATGCGTCGTCAGGCGGGGCTGGAGAGAGAGCGTGCGCCCAAACCTGAGGTGCGGAGCCGCGACGATGCGCGGTGCCAGGGTCCAAAGCTCATGGCTTTGGCACTTTCGGACCCTCGGACTGGACCGTCGCACTCTCGCACTCTCGTTCCCTCGCACCGCACGTATGTTTTCGGCGCTCTGCTGAAGATGCCCGCCTCTACACTGCCGAGCGCCACTGAAGTTTATCGCGGCCCGGCCGAGGCCGCTCTGACCGCCCTCAACCCCGCGTTCGCCGGCGGCGCGACACCGCCGAACACCATCCGCAGCAGGTCAACGTTCTTGGCGTCGAGCGCGACCAGCGGGGCGCTCATGGCGCGCCCGAGCCGCCACCCGACATCCAGGTGCGCAGACATGAGGTCAGACTCCTGCGAGTAGAAGCCCACCGACGGCACGCCGTAGAACGGGGCGACGTACGCGAGACCGCCGTAGGTACCGATAAAGGCGCGTGCGTTCGCGATGACTCGCGTTTGGAGTTCCAGATTGCGTTGCGGCGTCATCAAATGGTCAACACGGTACACACCCTTGCCAATGGAGACATCGAGGTCTTCGTGGTCGTCGAGGTTCAATCCCGTGTTCAGAAGGACGACCGGCACCTCGCGACTGATCGTCCGAACGGTGTCGGCCGCAAAGCGGCGGTTCTCCGGCGTGTCGGGAAACGAGGGGCGGAAATAGAACCGCATGGCCACGTAGTCCTTCGGCAGGTCCTCCAGCGCCCCTCCGCCGCCGTCGATCGTCAGGCGTCGGTAATCAGTGTGCTCGGTCAACAGGCGAACGCTGGCCTTCTCGTACCAGTAGAAGCGAAGGAGCTTGTACATCAAGGACGGATGCAGCACCTGGGCGTCTGGCAGACCAAGCTGCTTCCGCGCGCGATCGAGAATCTCGCGCTCCATGCTGGTGATCTCAAACTGCTTCTGGTGGCCGCGCTCGGACCAGCGCTCCTCGTTGCCGGTCCGATACTCGTCAACGGAGAAGAGATCGAACACGTCGATGTACTCGGCGCCGAGGTGCTGATACCAGGGGCGGGCGCCGCCGCGTGAGACAACGATCAAACGCCGAGGCGCGAGCGCTGCCGCCGTGATCGCCCAGTTGAGGAAAGGTGCCCAGTAGAGCACTTCGAAGCCAACTTCCGAAATCCACGGGCCCACGAGAATCGGCCCCGACGTCTTCCGCAGCCGCTCGAGCTCACGAGTCAGAGACGCGACGATCGGCGCTGCAGGTACCTGATCGAGCTCCTGCCTGAGAAGCGAGGGCACCACGCGGGTACGGACGAGCGGAACGGCGCGAAGCCGCCGCAACGCGGCGAGGCCGAAACGACGAACGGCCTCGACTGCCAGATGCTTGACGCGCTTCTTCACGCGTGAAGCCGCGCGCTTCCGTGCCTTGACGCCGACGTACGGCTTCAGATGGTTCCCGGTGTAGTCGACAACACCCTGCCGATGAATCTCGCGGCCCATCAGCCTGAGGCGGCGTTCGTACGGCCTGAGACGTTCGGCACGTTCGAGCAGATCGATACGAAACGCCCGGAGCTGTTGCCACAGATGAAAGAGCCCGCTGAAGAACAGGTACTTCAACCCGAGGAGCATGCCGGCGCTTCGGGTCACCGCTGGCAACCCTTGCTGCTTGACGCCGAACGTCCACAACAGGCTGACGCCGTGACTGATCCACCACGGCGCGTACATGTAGAGAGGACGGCCACGCGGAAAGAAACTCTTGCGCTGACGGCCCAGGCTGAAGATGCGCCCGTACCAGCGGCGGAACCAGAGGATCTCGGGCACCTGCTTGAACTGGCCGTATACCGCCAGCTCCGTCATCAACAGTCGATCGGGAACGAGCACGCGGCGGTACACGCCGGCGCGGGCGAGAAGCGGCACGCGGTACAGCCCGTAGACCATGTTGCCCGCCGACATGTTCCGGATGCTGAGACTCAGACGCGTCCATGTATCTGTCACGCCGAGGGTGTCGAAGGTCCACGGCTTCCGCGCCAGCACCTCACCCGACGGTCCGATACGTCGATTGAGTGGATAGGTCAGCACGACGTTCGGATCCTGATCGAGGGTGTCGACGAGCGCCTGCAGCCAGCGCGGGTGCCAGAGGTCGTGATCGCTCGCCCACGCGAAGTACTCGGCACCGGGATACATCCGGCGAGCGATCTCGAACGCGCGGCACGCATTGTCGACAAGCCCGCGTCGGGTCTCATTGACGACGTAGGTGACGCGGGGGTCGGCGGCGGCATACTCGCGCGCGATGGCGGGAGTCTCATCGGTCGAACAGTCGTCGACCAGGACCAGCGCGAAATCGGCGTAGGTCTGTCCAAGGATCGACTCGATCGCTTCGCGGAAGTCCTTCGCGTGATTGAAGAGCGGCGACCCGATGATCACCCGCGGCATATGCGACAAACTCGTACGACACGGGGATCGTTGTTCATGACACCTTGACCCGGCGCCAACCAATGAGGTGCTTGTAGTCGATCGCCGAAGGCGTGTCGCCCATCATCTTTTGGTACGGGACCGGCAACACCGAGACCTCACGCGGCCAGTAGCGCCTCGAGATGATCTCGCTCACGCTGCTGATCTCTGGGTTGTACGCCGATTTGTCGCGATTGAGGCTGTACAGAAACGGGCACTTGAGGTCGAACGCTCGCTCGACGTAGGCGGTCACCTGCGCGTCGGTCATCTCCTGGAACGAAACCATGTTGATGGTCAGATCCAGGCGCTCGGGCGTCAACTCGGCGAGCGAGGTGTTCGGCAGGAAGATGAAATCCAAGTCCCGCCATCTGGCAAACAGGCGGTCGGCTGACTCTTCGCCCCAGAACGCAACCCGGGCGTCCGGAAACACCGTCATCAGATACGTCGCCGAAAAGAGGAACAGCTCCGGGAAGTCGCTGATCACGTAGGTCACGTTCGGACACAACGACTTGAAGTGATACGGGAATCCGCCCCAGCCGGCGCCAATCTCCCAGACGAGTCGCCGATCGGCGTTACCGCGAAACTCCTGCAGCACTGCCCCCTTTTCGAGGGCGATCAGCACTTCGAAGAACTTCAAGGTGTCGATGTTGAACAATCGACCATCGACGATGAATCCAAATCCGCCCAGCTCGGGCCACTCGGGTACGAGCAGGTCGGAGGGTCCGACGTCGATGAGCGCCTTCAGCTTTTCTTCGAACTTCGCCCTCGCGCGCGTTTTCTGTGAACGGTAGTCGTACGCGCGCAGGCCGGTGATCCAGTGCGTGTGCTGCCGGAGCTTCTCGATGACCAGCGGCGAGGCATCGAGCATATATTCGAAGGCCGCCAGCTCCTCTTCCCAGTAGGCGCTCGGCCGGTACTCAGGCGCGGCGGCGACCTGCGCGCGCATCTCGAGCACCCGATCGCGCGCGTACGTGTAGTTCCTGAACGCCGGGGCGGCACGCAGCGCTGCGATGCGCTCCTCCAAGGTTCGCGTCATCGTCGAACTCATCAGTGCGTCCATGGTTACCCGACCTTGCGGCGCGGCACGTCCGAGCCCTGACCCACATCGCGCGGTGCGGGCTGAATGCGTCTGAGCCGCTTGCGGACGCGATGCGTCCGTTTCTCGGCCATGCGCCACTGCTTGCGCAGCAGGTTCCACAGGCGCTTCGGGTAATACGCGATGACGCCGGCGATCAACAGGCACGCGCACAGCGGGTAGAGCCAGAGCGGCATCCGAGCGCGGGCGCGCCGAGTCGATGCGAGGCGCTCGAGCGCGTCGACCAGAATCGGTGTCGTTGGAAC
>JBKPNV010000183.1:0-18560 GCA_046732795.1 Acidobacteriota bacterium | reverse complement strand
CGCCGGCTCGGAAATCACTCAGCCGAGCAACAGCGTTTGCTGACGTGCGAGCGTAACGGCTTCTGCCGGCGTCATCGCGCGCCCCTCGGCACTGGCCGTCTCGAATGGTCCAACACCAAGCGACGTCTTTACCCGTTCGATATGGCCGTGTCGTATCCACCCGATGGTTGGGTTCAACGAACCGCCCACGCTCGCCAGCAGTCCGTCTGCGGCACCCCACAAGCGCGCCGCTCCGTCGGTGTGTCCTTCGGCGGCCAGCAGCCCCGCGAACACATCGAGACTCCACGCAATCCCGCGCGGGTCCTCGAGCTCCTGACCATACGACAGCGCTTCGGATGCCAGGGCGCGCGCCTGGTCGAAGTCGCCCCGGACGATGCGCAGGCCAGCCGCGACCGAAAGCAAAATCGCCAGGCCCCAAATCTCACCGGCCCGCCGACAGACGTCGATCGATTCATCGTAGAGCGGTTGCGCACGATCATAGTCCCCGCGCATGACGGCGATATTCGCAAGGATCATCAGCGGACCGCTGTGGTGTATGGGTTCCCCGCTCGCATCTGCGGCCTCTCGCGCCGCCAGGCAGCGCGCCGCGGCGAGCTCGTGATCGCCAAGCTCAAACGCAGCAAGCGCCTGAGCAAACAGCGCGAAGGGCACGGCCCACACATGATCCTCGCGGCCCAGCAACAGCGCTTGGTCAGCGCAGGCCCCAACCTGAACGTGACGCCCTTGGAAATGATGCATGTGCGCCAGGCCGATGAACGCCCGCGCCCGCAGCAGTCCCGGCGCGTCAATGGCAAGTGCCCGCTCGAGCCACAGCTTGCCCTCCTCGAACAGGCCACGCTTGGTCCAGTACCAGAACAGCGCACCCGCGAGCTCGACACCGTTCTGGGCAAGGGCCGAAGACCCCAGGGACCATTCGAGCGCCGCGCGGATGTTTTCCTGCTCGATGCGAAGACGCCGCAGGCACGCCAGCTGATTGTGATGGCGGAGGATGGGCATCACCCCGCGGAACTCGTTGAAGAAAAACTCGAAGTGCCGCTGGCGCAGCCGGTCGACGGCGCCGGCCTGCATGAGCCGTTCGCGCGCGAACTGGCGGACGGTTTCGAGGAAGCGATACCGGCGCTCACCGCCGAAATCGCTCTCGAGAGCCACGAGCGATTTGCTGACGAGTCTCGACAACAGGTCGAGCATATCGTCCGCATCGATCCCGTCGCCGCCGCACACGCGCTCGGCTGCGTCGAGCGTCCATCCGGCTGGGAACACCGACAAGCGGCTGAGGAGTTCCCGTTCCGCATCCAACAGCAGCTGATAACTCCAGTCTACGGTCGCCTCGAGCGTCCGCTGCCGCGCGACGGCGGTGCGCGTGCCGCCGGTGAGCAGCCGGAATCGATCTTTCAGCCTCGTGTTGATCTGGTCGACCGACAGCATGGCCACACGGGCCGCGGCCAACTCGATCGCGAGTGGAATCCCATCGAGACGCCGGCAGATCTCGGCAATCACGGCTCCGTTGTCAGGGGTCACGGAGAAAGCGGGCTCAATGGCAGCGGCACGCTCGATAAAGAGCCGCGTTGCCTCGAACTCGAGCACCGTGTCGGTTGCGAGAGACGGCAGCGCCTCTGGCACCGACAGCGAAGGCACGCGGCAGACTGTCTCTCCAGGCACCCCGAGCGCTTCACGGCTCGTCGCGATGATCCGCAGCGCCGCCGCGCCTCGAAGCAGTGCCTCGGCGAGCTCGGCGCACGCGTCGATCAGGTGCTCGCAGTTGTCCAGGACGAGGAGCACTTCGCGATCGCGCAGATATTCGAGAAGGCTGTCGCGCACCGATCGCTGCGGGCCCTCTCGCACACCTATGGCGGTCGCGACCGTCTGCGCCACCAGGTCGGGCGCCAACAGCGGTGCGAGATCGACCAACCATACTCCTCCGGGAAATTCGTTTACGAGCCCGGACGCCAGACGGATCGCCAGTCGCGTCTTCCCAGCGCCACCCGCTCCGGTCAGCGAGAGCAGGCGCGATGATGCCAGCACTCGAGGCAGCTCCGCGAGCTCCTTCCGGCGTCCCACGAAGCTCGTGAGCTCGGCCGGCAGATTGTGGCGGTGCGTATCCGGCGGACGCTCGTGTCCCGCCTCCTTCATGCGCTTCAACGCCTGGAGATCGATCACCAGTTCCTGCGCGCTCTGGTAGCGTTGCGCCGGTTGCTTCTCGAGGCACTTCCGGATGATCCGTTCCAGGTCGGCCGGCACGTTGTCGTTATGCCGCGCGACGGCATCGGGCTCGCCGTGCCTGATCAAGTCGATCGTATGAAGGTCCGTCGCGCCGTTGAACGGCAGCCGGCGGGTTGCCATCTGATACAGCACGACGCCGAGCGAGAAGATGTCAGTTCGGTGGTCGAGCGGTGCGCCGATCGCCTGCTCGGGGCTCATATACGCGACAGTGCCCATCACCATGCCCGGAGTGGTCGGCCCGTCGCGCGTGACGTCTGCTGTGGTGTGTGTCAGGGTGGGCCGGTCATACTTGGCCAGTCCGAAGTCCAGTATCTTGACCTGGCCGCTCGGCGAGATCATCACGTTGTGGGGCTTGATGTCGCGATGGACGACGCCGTGCGTGTGCGCAGCGTGCAGCCCGTCAGCGATTTGAATCAAGATTCCCGCCATCTCCTCGAACGCGAGCGTCGTCCCCGTCATTCGGTCCGCCAACGTCCGGCCTTCGACGAACTCCATCGCGATGTAGCTGACGCCCCCCGTCTCGCCGATGTCGAAGATGGTGGCGACGTTGGGATGGGAGAGCGCGGCGGCGGCGCGCGCCTCGCGCGTGAAGCGGCGCCGACGATCGCCGTCGCGCTCGAACTCGGCCGGTAGTATCTTCAGCGCGACCTGCCGGTCGAGCCGCGTGTCCAAGGCGAGGAACACCTCGCCCATGCCGCCGGCCCCGATGGCCGACACGATTTCATACATTCCGAGCATCGTGCCGCGCGCGAGAGCCACAGGAGTTACGGGGATTATAGTGGCGGCGACTCGCCGGCAGGCCAGGATACTGACGTGTGACGGCGCACGGTCTACTGATTACGGCAGCGAGATCTGGACGCCTACTCGGGCCGCGCGCGGCAGGCCCGTCGTCAGCACGGGCGTCCGGCCGACGTCGTAGACCGCGTCGAACAGGTTTTCCACGGCAACGAACGCCGTAACGCCACGAACGAGCGTCCGGCCGCCAAACACGTCGAGCACCGTGGCGCGGCGGAGCGTGTAGACGTTCTGGTCGTCCTCGAACTGCGGTCCGGTGATGCGAAGTTGCGCCGACGTGCTCCACGCCTTCGGTGTGTAGCGGAGGCCGAGCCCGATGTTGTACTCCGGCACCTGCGGCACTGTGTTGCCGTTCAGCGATGTGTCTCCCTGGAAGGTCGAGCTGACGAATCCGCTGGCGAATGTCGCCGTCAGCGACGAGGAGAATCGCATGCTGGCTTCCAGTTCGAGGCCGGAGGCATGCACCGTGTCGGCGTTCGCGCGTTGCTTGATGATCAGCTGGGGCGTACTCGACAACGTGATTGACGTGATCGCTTCGTCGAGCACGTTCCAGAAACTGGTGATGCGGGTGGATACGCGACCGCGCGTCACCATCACGCCCACGTCACCACCCGTCAATCGTTCGGGCTCGAGATCTTCATTCGGCCGTGTCTGTGTGTTGCCGGCACTGAAGTTTCGATAGAGCTCGTTGAGCGTCGGTGCGCGAAACCCGTGATATACGGCGCCGCGAATGATGACGCCACTCTCGCCGACACGGTACGACGCAGACGCGCGCGGATTGAACGACCCTGACGACTTCTTGAAACCCGTTTGCCCTGAATCGGAATGCCAGACGTCACCATGGGCGCCGAATGCGATCGTCAGGCCGTCGCTCGGGCGCCAGGTGTCCTGCACGAATGCAGAGCCGAGGCGCTGAGTGCCGCCGACCTCGACCGTCGGAAGCGGTTGGCCCTGCGCGAACGGTGTATCGATCGACGTGCCATCGATATAGCGTCCCTCACTGCCCACGAGCAGCGAGTGTGCTCCCCAGGCGCGGAACCACTGGCCGCCGAGGCCGCCAGACGTTGACGGAACGGATTGGTCGCGAATGAGCGTCTCCGCCGTTCGGGTGGCATTGACCGTCGTGAACGTCTGGCGGTAATCCTGTGTGCCGCCGAAGCCGCGGGCGCTGAGCAGGCCGCCGCCCACAGCCCCAGCCACTTCACCAGAGCCCTGGCGCCATGCAGTGCTGTTGATCGACTGCGGTGTGCCATTGGTGCGATCTTCATCGAAGACGTTCGCGACGACGTCCACTCGCCAGCCGTTCGCCGCCTGATATCCCGTGGACGCATAGCCGGACAGATGGGTCGATCCGAGCAGGCTATCAATCGGGCCGCGCGGCGCGATCCCGGGATCCTGCTCGGTGGATACCGGAATGTAGCCGTCGATGTCGAACCATTCGCCGCTTGCGCTGTATCTCCAGCCGCGCGTGCGACCGCCAGCAAAGACCGACACGCGGCTAGTGCCGAGGCCGCCGCCCTCGACGAGCGCAGTTCCGGACGGGCGCCCCGGTCGCTGCGTGAGGAGCTGCACGACGCCGCCAACCGCGTCCGCACCATACAGGTCGCTGCCGCTGCCGCGCTGCACCTCGACACGATCGAGCGCGACCTGCGGGATCTTGTCCCAGTAGATCCAGCCACCGAAGGCATCGTTGAGCGGCACACCGTCGACGAGCACGAGCGATCGGCTCTGCGCAGTACCGCCGATGCCGCGCAGTGCCACCCCCTGTGCCGTCGGGTTTGCCGTGCGCGACGACGTCCGTCGAAACAGCGTGAACCCCGGCACCATCTTCAAGGCATCGTCCAGAGTGACCGCTGCGCTCGTCAGCAGCTCCGACGATGGAATCACGGTCATCGTCACAGTGGGATCGGCGCGCGGCGAGTCGGCGCGGGAGGACGTCACATTCACGGCTTCGAAGAAGGGCGAGGGCTGCAACGTGATCTGAATGCTCTCGCCCGCGGCTGGCACCGGCTCGGTTGTCAGAGCGAAGCCGGGCGCCGATACCACGATGCGCAGCATCGATTGCGCAGCGATGGTGAACTGAAAGCGACCGTCATTTCCCGTGCGGTACTCCGCGACAGTGGCGCCAGACGCGTCGAGGCGCACGCTGGCATTCGGCACCGGTGCCCCTGACGCGTCGAGAACCGTGCCGGTAATTGACGCGCCAGGCTGCGTTGCCGCAGCGATGCCGATGAGGACGAAAACGAGCGTAGACAAATGGGCTCTACTCTATCTGAGAAAGAATAAGGAGCCGAGATGGACGAAGATCTGGCCGACCTCGATCGTGACGCGCTTGTAGCAGAAGTCAAACGGCTGCGTGCAGGGATCCGAGCTCACCGTGACAGTTCGGGACACGACTTGTGCTGGCATCACCCGCAGCTCTGGGGACTGTTACCTGAGAAGAGCGACCCACTTCCAAACGTTCCTGCATGGCCTCAGTTCCTGCGCGGCTGTCTTCGGTATCGCGAATCCCTTGACGCTCAACTGCCGCACGCGGCGCGAACACAGACCGAGTTCGAAGGCGGGCGGTGAAGCGACGAATGCCTGTCGAACCGACCAGCGGCAAGGGATCGCGCTACTATTCCGTAGCTATCGAGAGGCCTCTCATGCGACTCGTGATCCTGGCGGCCCTCCTTGCGTTGTCGAGTCCGCTCCGCGGGCAGGCGCCCACTCCTTCGCTCCAACTGAACTTCACGGCGTCGGCGGAAAGTTTCGCCGCGGCCACGCAGGAGTACCGCGACATCTGGGCCCGGGAGGGATCCCGCATCGTCGCAGCGATGGAGCGAGCGACAGGGCTCCGCTTCGAGCCGGGACCCATCGAGGTGAGTATCTACGAGGGCACGAGCTACTCTGGCGAACGGGGAGGTCGGCCAATGGTCCTGCGAGCCAGCTATGAGGATGAGACCAAGCGCGGCACGCTGGTCCACGAGCTCGGTCATCGCCTCGCAGCGGACGTGCCGTTCAAAGGCGATCACCATGAGCTGATCTTCCTGTTCGTGTACGACGTCTGGGTCGATTTATGGGGCAAGGAGTATGCCGACGGGCAGGTCAGGATCGAAGGGCTGCGCAAGGGCCTCGTCGATTACGACGGCATCTGGAAGAGAACCCTCGCCATGCCGGCTGAAGAGCGTGCTCGGCGTCTGAAGGAGATCGTCGGCCGGAACCCTCAGTGAAACACCCCCGCGGCGACGTCGAGTCGCTACTGAAAGCATGGCAGCGACCATGGCGAGCTGACGCGCACGGGCACGGCGCGTCGATCCGTCAGGATGCGATATCGTGCGTCAGCAGCAGTGACTTCGCCAGCAACGGCGTACTGGTTAACCAGGTGAGCCGCGAGCTTCGGGTGGTCGTGAATGAACGATTGCTCGTAGCTCGCGATGTCAACGAGCACGATCGGTACAGTCTGCTCCCGAAAGCGGGTGAGCGCGACCTCCTCTTCGGCAGGTGAGGAGAAGAACCTGGGGTAGAAAAAGGCGAGACCTGCGGCGAACTTGCGTTCTGAGTAGAAGTACACCTCGGGCGCGAACCATGTGACGAGCAGCCGATCGTCCGGCTTCGTGCACTCGCGGACGTATCGAGTCAACTCTTTCAGCTCACGCTGCTCGTCGCCGGCGGCCAGCCAGCCCTCGATCGGCGGGCGCGTGTTGAGGTCGCTCATGGCCCGGCGCGCGCCACGGGCCATGATGCGAGGGCCCTCGACGACGCGCGCTTTCTCTAGCGCGCGATGCAGGCCGCCCAGCTCTGCGGCGCTCAGAAGCGTGGCGCCCGCGGCTCCGATCGCGATCGCCATCGTGACCATCGCAGCGATCGCGGAGCGTGGCCACACTGCGCGCTTCTGGCCGGCTGACCCAGCTCGCGGCACCGGCAATGTCGGGTTGAATCGTCCGACAAGCCACGCGGCAAGAATCAACGTGACTGCCGACGCGTCGGCCAGTCGCACATCGAGCGGATCGCGCAGAAACCCTTGATTGGTTGCCACACTCAGGACGGTCGCCGCCATGACGACCGGCGCTGTCATTTGACCGGAGTGGAACCCCCACGACGGCCGGAGCCAGCCGACGGCGAGAAAGACCAGGACGAGCACCGGCACCCACGTGAACACGAGATACAACCACGCGATAGCGTTTTCGCGCTTGAGCAGCACCGTCAGCCAGCCCGCTCCCTGTTGACTCGCTACGCGGCCAAGCTGCCCGAGCATCGTCTCGTTGACGCCTGAGACTAGCGCGGCGGCGCGGTCGATGCCTGCCGTATCTTCGACCTCTCGTCGATTGATCAAGTCGCGCACGTTGCCCGCCGACGGATCGCCGAGGCGATACTGCCATGTTTGCTCGCGGAGGTACGCGGGATCTTCGAGGCGATGCTCTGTTTCGATGCCCGCGCGTGTCGCGGCGTCCACCGCGGCGGACCAGCGGATGTTGATGATCGGTGGTTGCACCACCGGTGCCGTCATGTCGAACTGAGGACGCAGATCGACGCGGTGCCCTCGATATTCGGCATCCGTGAATGACAGGCCGGCCCGCACATACCCGACGATCCCTTCATACCACTGTACGTACGCGAAAAAGGGAAGCAGACTCAGAGCGACATAGGCCGAATACGTCGCCACTCGCATCGCTCCCTGCGGCCAATGGAAGTGAACGAGCAGCACGCTCGCAGCGACCCAGATGTAGACACCATGATCGTGTCTGACGAGAAACGCCACGGCCGTGCAGACAGCCAGCACGGCGAGGCTTCGTCGCCACGGCTGGTCGGCGTAGCGCCAGAACGCCCAGACCGCCATGAGCGGCAACACGATTTTGGGCGCGCTGTACAGCCGAGGCGCGATCACAATCTGGACCAGTGCCGCGACCAGCCCAATCAGCAGCGAGTTGGACGCACGCTTCGCGAGATAACACGTCAAGGCCGCGCCGGCGGACAGCAGCGTGAAGGAGAGCACGGCCTCTGCCCACGCGCCGCGCCCGAGCAGCAACTGTGCCGCCGCGGACGCGAGATAGGTGAGTGGCATGCCCGGATCGACGAAGTCGCGGACGGGGAGCTCCCCCGCCAGCACCTGATTGGCCCAGGCCAGGTGCATGTAGTGATCGTTGTGAAAATTCGTCGTCGAAAGAAACCGAAACGCCCAGCTGACGATGAAGACTGCGGCCAGAACCCAGGCGTCGGTCGGAATCCGCCGACGGTTTTGTATCTTGTTGTCTGAAAGGTGCATCATGCCAGCTCGTTCGCACACGAGGCTGCACCAAGCAGACCGGCTTCCTCGTTCAGAATGACCTTCACCGGCACCTTCGAGAGCATCTCGGTCATCGGCGCTTTGTCGAGGAAAGCTAGCATGAAAGCGCCGCTCCGGATCGCTGGCAGGATCTTAGGCGCGATCCCACCCCCGATGTAAATACCTCCGAGCGCCAAGCCGCGAAGCGCGAGATTTCCGGCTTCGGCCCCATACGCGCTGACGAACATGTGCAGCGCTTCTGCGCACCCCTGGCATCGCCCTGCCAGCCCGGCTCGCGAGACCGCTGCTGGTGCGTCGGGTGCATCGAGGTCGACGACGACGGCACACTCGCCTCCTCGGTGCGTGAGCCGATACAGATTCAGCAGTCCCGGCCCGCTCAGCACCTGCTCCACCTCTGCGCGTCCCAACTTCTCGCGCAGCATACGCACGAGCTCGGCCTCACGCTCGGTTCGAGCTGCGAAATCAGCGTGTCCCCCTTCCGACGGCGCCGGAACGAGACGGCCACTCCGGCGATGCAAATACGCCTGCCCCAAACCGGTGCCAGCGGCGATGACTGCAGCGCCGGCTTCGGTGTTCTCGATACCTTGCTGCAGTACGAACACTTCGTCGTCCTCGAGGATCTCAATCGAGCGGGCCGTTGCTTCGAGATCGTTCAGCAGCCGGACGTGCGGCGTGTCGAGGCACGTGCGAATGTCAGCAGCGCTGATGTTCCAGTCGATGTTGGTCAGCTTCGCGCTGTCGTGTACGACCGGACCGGCGACACCGAACGCGGCGGCACGAATGGGGCCGCTGCGCATCTCGCGCACGAACTCATCAAGGATTTCGACAAATGAGGAGAACGATGTGGTCTCGTAACTTCGCGTGGCGTGCGCGGTGGGGCGCCGCGCGCTGGGCTCGAAGAGTCCCAGCAACGTCTTGGTCCCGCCGACATCGCCCGCAATCATCATGTCTGGATTATAGTGAGTGGCGCAGTGGCCACTCCTGGTCCGAGCTCGGTCTCCCGTCGTCAAGTACTCGAGCGGCACACGAATCTGCGCGACGACCACCTCCGCTACATGCAGAAGTGGGGGCTGATCCAGCCGTCACGGCGTGCCCACGGCGAAGTGTTTTACGCGTTTGGTGATCTCGCCACGATCCGGCAGGCCGATGCCGAAGTCGGCGAAGGCGTCAGCTTCCGGACGGTGATTCGAAATCTCCTGGCATCGCGGCACGGGCAGCTCGCGTTCGATTTTCGACTTGATGCCCGGCCGGCCAAGATCTTTCAACTCCAGCGTCAAGAACCGCCACCGCTCGCGGCTCTCATGGGTGCCGAACCCGCGGCAGATTCGGGAGCCGCGGAGCAGGAATTCGCGCTGGCATCGTCTCTGGACGATGGCGACCCCGATCATTTCGATGATGCGCTCGATGCCTATCGCCGAACGCTGGAAATCGATCCGTATCTCGTGCCCGCGCTCATCAATCTCGCCAACATTCATTACGCGCGAAACGAGCTGGCCGAAGCCCAGGCGCTCTACGAGCGCGCGATCGCACTCGAACCGGGTGTGTTCGAATCGCATTTCAATCTGGGGAACATCTTTCACGACCTCGGTCGTTATACAGAAGCGCAGGAGTGCTATCGCGAGGCGCTTCGAATCAAGCCCACGTACGCCGACGCGCACTTCTACCTCGCGGTATCTCTCGAGAAGAGCGGTCTCTCACCGGAGGCACGGCTGCACTGGCGCGCGTATCAGGAACTTGCTCCGGACGGGGAGTGGGTTCACCTGGCGCAGGAGTTCTGTGATTGACGCGCGGGCTCAAGCCCCGCGTCACATCAATAGCGATAGTCGTCGGGATTCCGCTTCTTGGGCGCGCGCCGTAGCTTGTAGTACTGACAGTCCACGCACCACGCGTCCGGATCAAAGCCCGACGTCCCCGCGTACGGCTTGACTTCACGATGCGTGCAGAATGCCGCCATCCCTTCCTCAGCAGGCTGCTGCCAGCGGCACGAATTGAAGCGAACCGCGCCGGTCGACTGCGGAATCGCAGGCTGGCCGGGCGACTCGCCCCCACCTGGTGGATCCTCGGCCGGCGGGTCCATCGGTCCGTTACTGAAGTTGGACTCCAACAGCTTTCTCCAGCGCGCGCAGCGCGCGCAGTTCTTCGGGCGCTACCAGTGTAAGAGCGCTCCCCGTTGATTCGGCGCGTCCGGTTCGTCCGACACGATGCACGTACGCTTCCGGCGTGTCGGGCACCTCGTAGTTGACGACGTGCGCGATGCCATCGATGTCCAGGCCACGGGCCGCCACGTCGGTTGCAACAAGGACCGGGTACGTTCCGGTTCGAAACCCTTCTACGGCCGCCATCCGCTGCTGCTGAGTGCGATCGGCGTGCAGCGACGCGGCGCGAATACCCATCGTGCTCAGACGCTGCGCCAGTCGCTCGGCGCCGATCTTCGTTCGGCAGAAGATCAGCACAGGGCCGATGGCCTCGTCTCGCAGCCAGCGGGCGAGCCATTGCGTCTTCTCACCCGATGCCATCGTTTGGACGGCGTGCGAGATTGTCTGTGCCGGCCCGCCGCGACGTCCGACCTGGATGTATTTCGGCTCGCGCAGGAACTCCTGTGTCAGCTTCAGAACCTCGGCGGGCATTGTCGCCGAGAAGAGCAGCGTCTGCCGCGAGATCGGGAGCGCGGACAGGATGCGTTGCACGTCGGGCCAGAAACCCATGTCGAGCATGCGGTCGGCTTCGTCCAGCACAAGAACTTCCAGGCCGCTGAAATCTGTCGACTCGTGACGCATGTGATCCATCAGCCGTCCCGGCGTGGCGACGACGATGTCAACGCCGGCGCGGAGGGCCCGCTCCTGGGCCTCCATCGGCACGCCGCCGAAGACCGCGATGCTCGAAACAGTCGTGTGATACGTCAGTCCCTGCACCTGATCTTCGATTTGCACGGCGAGCTCGCGCGTCGGCGCCAGCACGAGGGCGCGCGTTCGCGGCGGCTGCGGTGACGGTTCGTTGAGGAATCGCTGGAGGATTGGGACCAGAAACGCGGCCGTCTTACCGGTACCAGTCTCCGCGCACGCGATCACGTCGTCGGAAGAGATAGCCAATGGGATCACACCGCTTTGCACGGGTCGTGTCTCGGCCCAGCCGAGATCACGAATTCCGCTCAGCAGTCGCTCGTCAAGTGAGAGCTTGTCGAAAGGGATTGCCGCGGCGTCGAAGGACACCGGGTCATAGGCCAGCACCGCTGGTTCGGGCGTCGGCGCCTTCTGCGGGCGCGCTGATCGGCGAAATGGCGGCTGACGGCGGCCGCGACGTTTCGGTGGTGATGGGGTACCGCTTTTGCTCAAATGACTTTACTAGTGGTGTGCGACGGAATGTTATCTGGCTCGGAACGTAATGATTCCGCGGACCGGGTCGTACGGGGATACACCCACGGTGACGCGATCACCGGGAACGACTTTGATTCGGAAGCGCCGCATCCGCCCGCTCAACTGCGCCAGCACTTCATGGCCGGCGTCACACTGAACGCGGTACAGCCCGCCTGAGTGAACCGCAACCACGGTTCCCTGCATATCAATCAGATCGTCTTTACTCAAATTAAAGGGTTCCTTGTGAGCGAAGTAGTGTCCGGCTTCCGCCGAACGGAGGTCCAATCAGCAATAAGAGTGCCACATCGCGTGTTCGCTTGCAAGTCGCGTGTTTTCAGCGGTTAAAACCTGCATCTAGAGGTCGCGAACGGCCTGTTCGACCACAGAGGCGAGTGAGGCGTATTCGGCACCATGAAGGCGGAGAGGCGCACCGAATGCGACGCGCACTCGTCCGGGCCGCAGGAATGACGCGCCGACTGGGAGTAGCTTGTCGACGTCATCGATCCGGATCGGCACGACTGGCACATCAAGACGGGAGGCGATCATCCCAATGCCACCGCGAAACGGCTTGATGTGACCGGTCGACGAGCGCATTCCCTCGGGAAAAATCAAGATCGACCAGCCATCCCCGGTCAACTCGCCGATGTATTGCAGCGTCTGTCTCGCGCCTGCTTCGCGTTGCGGCAGGGGGAAGGCGTTGAAATAGAACGCGGCGAGGTAGTAGTTGAGGGTGTTGGTGAATCGCTCCCTCCACGTGAATTCAGCTGGGAAGAAATGGGCCTTGAAGAACTCCTTGGCCATCGCGGGCGCGACGCGGGCCCGCCATCTGCCCGGAAGCGCGGCAAGGATCACCGGCACGTCCATATGGCTTTGATGGTTTGCGGCAAAGACTACGGGTCCGGAGAGATCGCGAAGATTGTCCAGTCCTTCGATCCGGCTATGTGCGAAGACTCGAGCGAGCGGGAGGATCCAGGTGGCCTGCGAGATGCGACGAATCACCTGCACCGGCCAGCTCCGGTTCCACGCCGGAAAATCCACTGGCTCGTCGACCGACTCCGTGGTTGTTCCGCGATCGACGAGTTGCTTCAGATCGCCGATGCTGGAGACTTCCGAGAATCGGCCCTCGTCGATGCGCGTCTGAAATCGATCCTCCAGCGCGACCATCAGCTCGACGCGTTCGAGTGAGCTCAAGCCAAGTTCGTCAAGCGTAGTCGATTTGCCAAGTTCGCGACCATGCGCGAATCGCCCGAGCAGCGCTTCGAATGAATCGCCCGTCGAGGTCACAGCGGCCGGCGCGCCCGACTGAACCCAGTCGCCGATGGCTCGCCGCTTGAGTTTTCTCGTGCCCTCGGTTCGAGGCAGCTCGGACGCGGGCCAGACCGAAGACGTCCTGATTCGCTGATGATCCTGCAACTGCGCGTTCGCATTCCGGATCACCAGGTGCGGGTCGACGCCTGGCTCGAGGACGAGCACCGCGTGGACCCGTTCCTCGGCACCGTCAACCACGCCGACAACGGCGGACTCACGTACTCCAGGTTGTGCATCGAGCACGCGCTCGACGTCCTCGGGAAACACGTTCAGCCCGTCGGGCCGCACGATCATTTCTTTCTTGCGGCCCTTGATGAACAAGCGTCCCTGAGCATCGCGTTCGCCGATATCTCCTGTGTGCAGCCAGCCGTCGTCGTCAAACACTCGGGCCTCGGACGTCGGGGCTCGAACCTCGGGATTCGGGATTTGAGATTCGGAATCGCGGGCATGATCGAATCCCGAGTCCCGGATTCCGGGTCTCGAGTCCCTGGACTCCGGCTCGTAATACCCACTGGTGACGTTTTCGCCGCGCACGAGGATCTCCCCATCATCCGCGATGCGGACCTCGACACCCTGAATCGGGGTGCCGACGGACCCTTTGCTCGTCTTGAAGGGATGATTCAGCGTGACGATTGGCGCAGTCTCTGTGAGCCCGTAGCCTTGAATGACAGCAAATCCGAGACGTCGCCAGAACTCCTCGATGTCCGGCGGAAGTGGGGCAGCACCGACCACGAACGCCCAGAATTTCAGGCCGAAGGCGTTGTGAACGCGACGATATCTCCACCAGCGGCCTGGGATCGAAATTCCGTGCGGGGGAGGATCGGCAGTCTCCGGGAATGTTCGTACGACGTGCTCGCGCAAAACCGCAAGGATCTTCGGTACGCACACCAGCACCGAAATGCGTCGACGATGGATCAACGCGAGGATGTCGTGAGGGTTGAAGCTCCGCGTGAAGATGACGAGGCCGCGCACCATGGGCGGGATGCTCGTCGCCATGGATTGCCCGAACATGTGGCTCAACGGAAGCAGGTTCAGGAAGCGAATTGGATGAAACGGACGTGCGTAGTTCTTGTACTTCTGCACTTCCCGTTCGACCGGAACGATGTTCGCCAGCACGTTCCGGTGACGGATGACGACGCCTTTGGGATCGGCGGTAGCGCCCGACGTGAAGATGATCTGCATCACGTCGTCGCGCGAAATCGGCACGACGGGCATCGGCCCATCGGCGCTCCAGTCGAGATCTGCGAATCGCCACACGGTGTGAACGCCGTGAACAGGCTTCGGCTCTACGTCCTCTCCAACCAGGAGGACTCGAGCCTCGACCAGGTTGCCTACTTTGGTGACGAAGTCAGGTGACGATCGGTAATCAATCGGGACCACGACGATGCCGGCGAGGAGGCAGCCCCAGTAGCAGACCACCCATTCAGGGCGGTTCTCGCCCCAGAAGACCACCTTGTCACCCTTCCTGAGCCCGGCCTCAGCCAGCTTGACTGCGAAGCCGCGTGCAGCCCGGCCGGCCTGTTCGTAGGTGTACTCACGTCGGCGGTAGGCGTCATCAAAGGCGAGGAAGCTCCCGTTGATCTGGACAAAGCCCTGGAAGAAGTCGACGAGCGTGTCCCGGCGCACCTGTGAATTATGATCCGGAGGGACCGACGAGATGTCATCACCACCGCCGACCCTCGCCGTTGGAGCCGCGTATGACAGCCTGCTGCAGTCTGCGCTGCGGCAGTTCTTCGAGCGCGCCGCTCTGGATACGGAGATGACGCCATCGGTGTCATCGGATGGCCGACTGGCAATCGAGCCGTCGGCGAATCCCGCCGCGCTGATCGTGCGATGGTTTGGCACGCGCTATACGCTGCGGGTACCGGGCAGATGGGTCTTTACGGCGCACGAAGTGAGGCTGGCGCAGGCGATCGGCGCGGTTCTCGCCGCGCGGTTCAGCGCGATTCTCAACCCGCGCATCATCGCCGAGCGTGGCGACCTGTTCCGCGGGGCGATCGAAGACCGCTACGTCGGGGCGTTTCTCGATCCGCGCGGATACGCCATCGAGACGCGTGAAGCGCGTGCCGATCGCATCGCGTCCATCATCGAATTGCTGCGAGTCGCGGCCCTCTCGAGTTACGAGAATCGACCGATTTCCACCGGTGTGCTGTTGCTCGGCACCTCGGAAGATCCGTGCCGCCCCGGTGCTCCACTGCCCGCCACGGCGCCCGCGTATACCCAATCGCTTACGACCATCAAGAGCTTCTTCCGGCTGGCGGATGGAATGCGCACGGTTTTCCTTGCCAACTCGGAAGGGCGGCTCCTCGATCTGATCGACATCGAGCGATGGGGCAGCCAGGCGTGCCGAAACCAGATCCTCCAGGTCCCGTGCGCGAAGGCGTTCCAGCCGCACGCACGAGCAACGCTCCAGCACGGCCATATCTGCGCGGTGCTGAGCCCGTCACGTGAAATCAAGGTGTTCGCCGAAGGCGCAGAGCTGTTCACGTTTCGCGGCGCGGGCTGGCATCTCCTCGATCTGCAGGCCAAGTATCGGCTGTGGGCGGAAGCCGTCGGCGATGACGCGCTCGCGATGCGAATCTTTCAGACCGCGCTCGATCTGGCTGATAACCGCGAGGGGGCTCTGTTCGTTGTGGCTCGTGATGCCACGACGGCAGTGTCGCAGCTGGTGGCACCGGCGGACCGGCTCGACAGCTCGCCCGAACGTGCGTCGGATCGGAACACGCCGTCGCGACGTGACCTGCTAGATCTTCTCGAGGGGCGCTCGATTACAGACCTGGACCCCAACGTCCTCGAGGCGCTCGCGTCGCTCGACGGTGCCATCGTCATGGATCGTGCCGGGCGCCTGCTGGCGGCCGGCGCCATCCTGCGTCATCCGGCCACTGCCGAACTGGAGGACAGCGGCGTCGTGGAAGGTGCGCGCACGACGGCCGCGCTTGCCGCGAGCCGCTTCGGGCCGGTGCTCAAGGTCAGCGAAGACGGGATCATCACGTTCTTCGACGGCGAACGCGTTTGGGACATCTAGAGTCCTTCGTCGGGAGTAGAATAAACGGCTCCGTCATGCGCATATTTCTAACCGGCGCGACAGGCTATGTCGGATCGGCCATTCTCGAAGCGTCGCTTCGTGCGGGACACCATGTGACCGCGCTCGTCCGCGATCCGGAGAAGGCCGAACATGTTTCGCTGCGTGGCGCTCGTCCGATCGTTGGCGAGCTCGGGAAGCCCGCGGCTTATGTGAGCGCGGCCGAGGACTCCGATGTGATCGTGCACGCGGCGTCCGATCGAACGAAGCGCACGATCGACGTGGACCGGAGCGCGATCGAGACGCTGCTCGGCGCCTGCGGTCGCCGGCTGGATCGTGGACACGCTGCCAGTTTCATCTACACGTCGGGCATGTGGGTATTGGGAAACACGAGTGGTCCGGCAACTGAGGAGGCGCCGCTCAAGCCGCCGCCACTCGCCGCGTGGCGTCCCGCGCACGAAGAACTGGTGCGAGGTTTGTCGCGCGACGGTCAGGTTCGTACGGCCATCGTCCGTCCGGGCGTCGTTTATGGCGGCGCCCGCGGGATCATCAGCGATTTCCTGAAGAATGCGAAGAAGGGCTTGGTACGCGTCGTCGGCAATGGCGCCAACCATTGGCCTTGTGTTTACGATCGCGATCTCGCCGACCTCTACGTCCGGCTGGCTGCGCACCCGACTGCCTCCGGCATCTTTCACGCCAACGACGAAGCTGACGAACGAGTCTGCGACATCGTGGAAGCAATCGCCCGCCACGCCAGGGTGCAACCGGATGTCCGGCACATGCCGATGGAAGAGGCGCGCGCCAAGATGGGGCAGTATGCCGATGCCCTTGCGCTCGATCAGATCGTTCGCAGCCCGCGCGCGCGGGCGCTCGGCTGGGCGCCGACACTGCACTCAGTCGGGGGCAACGTTGCAGGATTGATCGAGGAATTCCGATCCGGACAAGAAGCGGCAGCGTAAGGGCTAAGGTAGTGTCCGGCTTCAGCCGGACCTCGGATAGCTAGGAATCATCGAAGTCGCGCTTGTCGTCTTCGCTCACGCCAGGCAGGAAATCAAAGAACGCATCGAGGCTTCGGTCCAGCGCGCGGCGCAGTTGTGGAATCGTGCCGTCAATCGTGTGCAGCGTCAGCCCGGCGCTCTCACCGTCGGAAAGTGTGAGCTTCGCCTCCTTGGCGTCGACGAGTGTGCCTTCTGGGACGAGCCGAATGCCATAGACGAGCGTATAGCGGGCCATACAAGAAGCTAACTCAGATCAACTCTGAACTCCCAACAATGTCAGTGTCAGAATCGTGCGCACTATACTGGCTTCGTGCATGAAGGTGGTGTTCGCGATACGGCTACGCTCGTATCGCTCGACGACATTCGACTCGCCGCGAGCCGAATCCGCTCGATCGTTCGACGGACGCCTCTCTTGGACGTAGGCACCGATCCTCCCTCGCCTGAGCAGCGTCAAAGGCAGATCCGCCTGTCGCTGAAATGCGAATGCTTCCAGCCAGGCGGTGCTTTCAAGATCCGCGGCGCGTGCAACATGATCGCGCAACTGCCGCCTGAGGCGAGGGCAGCCGGCGTCATCACCTACTCGTCGGGCAATCACGGCCTCGCCGTGGCGCTGGTCGCGGAGACCTTTCATGCACCAGCCGTCATCGTCATGCCCGAGGGAACGCCACGCGTGAAGGTGGACGGAGTGCGTCGTCAGGGGGCGGAGGTCGTCTTCGCCGGAACGACGTCCACCCATCGCAAGCTCCGTGCGGAGGAGTTGGCGAAGGCACGCGGCCTCACCATCATTCCCCCATTCGATCACCCCTGGATCATCGCGGGGCAGGGAACAACTGGCCTGGAAATTCTGGAGCAGCACTCGCAAGTGCGATCGGTCTACGTGCCGGTTGGTGGCGGGGGACAGATCGCTGGCGTGAGCGCGGCCGTCAAGCAAATGCGTCCGTCGGTTCGCGTCGTTGGCGTGGAGCCCGCTGGCGCTGCTCGGATGACCGCATCGATTGCGGCCGGCCATCCGGTGTCGCTCGACCGCACCGCCAGCATCGCTGACGGCTTACTCACGTTGCGGCCGGGCGACATCACCTTTGCGCACGTTCAGGCGTTTGTCGACGATGTGGTAACGGTCACCGATGAGGAAATCGCCGGCGCCGTGAAGTGGCTCTATGGCGAAGCGAGAATCGTTGCCGAACCGAGCGGCGCCGCGTCTGTGGCGGCCGCACTTCGAGCGCTCGAGCCGGACACCGTTGCGGTAGTATCCGGGGGCAACGTCGACCCTGAGGCATTCGCCGGCTACATCCGTTAGTGGCGAGCGGCCTAAAGCTCAGAGCCGAAAGCCACTTCCATCGCGGAACCGCGAGGCGTCCCGGTTCGTCACAATGAGCTGAAACCATGAGAACACTGCACGCGCTCGGCTTTCTCGTGAAGGGACCGCTCATCCTGGCGTTCCTCTTCGTTATCAACCTGATGACCTCGCCGGGGCACTGGTGGGTACAGTGGCCCGCGCTCGGGATCGGCATTGCATGGATTTTCAGCCTCTTCCGCGTCCTTCGTGCCGTGATCGTTCTGGGCGGATTGGCTGGCCTTGCCGCGTACCTGAACCGCCA
>JBKPNV010000182.1:0-7115 GCA_046732795.1 Acidobacteriota bacterium | reverse complement strand
TCCTTGCTAGGAACGAACAACCGTCTCGCCCGCCATTCGATAGGCGTCGAAGATCAACGACACGGCACGAGCGCAGTCGCGGGCGGTCGCCGGTGGCGGCTCCCCACGACCGATCCGATTCAGACATTCATTCACGACTTTGGGCCAGCCGCTCAGATAATTCTCCGGCGCTCGTTTGATCTCGTCGCGACCGGGTCCGACGATTTGAACGCCTTCGCCGCCGGTGGTGGTGGCCTTCAGAAACACTTTCTCCGCCGACAGCTTCCGCTCTTGATCACCGGTGGTGCCAGGAAATGTATAGCTGGCTTCGTTCAGGAATACGGTACCGCCCGGCGTGCGCAACGTGACGTGCGCGTAGTCCTCGATCTCCCGCTTATGGATCGAGTGGCTTGTCACGGCAGAGACGACCTTCGGCTCCTCGGACGTGATGTAACGGAACAGATCGATGCCGTGGATCCCGAGGTTGATCAGCGCGCCGCCACCGGCATCGGCCTTCGAGAGCATCCATGGACTACCGAGGTCCAGGTATCGCTGGACTCCAGGCTGATTGAAGCGGAACAGCATGTGCGAGATCGTCCCGAGTTCGCCTCGCTGCCTCATCTCGACCGCGGTCTCGGCAAACAGGCTGTAGCGAAACGGCATCGGCACCGCGGCCCATACGTGCTTTGATTCCGCCAGATCCGCGAGCTCGTTCACGGTCTTGTCGTCAATGCCCCACGGTTTTTCCATCAGAAACGGGATCCCGGTGTCGACCAGGAAGCGAAACTCTGCGGGCATCGCTACGTGCCGCCCCAGCGCGACGACGAACTCGGGCTTCGTCTTCTCGATCATCAGGCGATAGTCGGTGTATGGCGTGCTGTTGTATTGACCGGCCCACTTCGCGGCGATCGCAGCATCAGGGGCGTGGACACCCACGATGTCGACACGCTCACCCTGGAGAATCCGAAGGTAGTTCGGCGTAGAGGTCGCGTGATAGTGATCGACGCCGATGACGGCGACGCGCTGGGGACGCCGGCCGCTGGTCTTGCCGGTGCCCTGCGCCACCGCGTGAGGCGCGACCTGGTCTGCGATAGCCGCAGTGGTCAGTCCGCTGGCGGCGAGTCTCGCAGCGCGATCGAGAAAGTCACGACGCGTGAGATGGGCAGACTCAGGCGTGACACCCACCGTTCACGCTCCCTTCCGGCTGGCCAATCGTGCCTGCGTGCAGGTGGACATCACACACACGAATCGCTGGTACGAGTCGCCGCCGACGACAAACGGATTCGCATCATCGCGTTTACGCGTCTTCAGCCGATCCAGCTTGCCGAGGTGCGGCTGAAGCGGGACACTACGTTGCTCAGCGAAAGGAAGAGCAAAGATGCGGGGATCACGGCGATTTTGACCACGTATCGCGTCCTCCTGCTGATGCGCCGCGTCAATCCTACTCTCGAACTTGCCTTCCCCGTTACCCAGAAGACGGTATTTGACTTAGCGGCGTTTTCCTTCAGACTTTGATGTGGCCCGACAGGGTCGCTCGAGCCGTGATGCTGACATCCAGGACGGCGTGGTTGTTCGTGTGTGGCGCGGTAGTCGCCACCTTTACCTATCTGACTGCCCGCTCCAGCGCGGCGCCGTTGTCGCAGGCCGAAGCCGCCGCAACGGACTCGGTTCGTCCCGTCATCGATCGCTACTGCATCACCTGCCACAACCAGAGACTGAAGACGGCCGGGCTCGTTTTGGAGGGGTTCGACCTCGCACGCACGGCGCGTGAAGCTGACATGTGGGAAAAGGTCGCGCGCAAGCTGCGCACACGCGAGATGCCGCCGCCAGGACTGCCCAGGCCGGATCAGGATGCGTACGAGCGGGCAACCGCGGCACTCGAAGGCGCTCTCGATCGGGCGGCGATGGCTCATCCCAGCCCCGGTCGCGTCATCGTGCATCGCATGAACCGCACGGAGTACGTGAACGCGGTTCGCGATCTTCTCGCGCTCGATATCGACGGTCGATCGCTGTTGCCGGCCGACGAACCGGACCAGCAGGGGTTCGACAACATGGCCGGTGTCCTCTCCGTCTCGCCGCGACTGCTGGAGAACTACCTTTCAGCCGCGAGCGTCGTGAGTCGGCTTGCCGTGGGCGACCGTTCGCTCGGCACCGCGGAGAACACGTTCAAGGTTCCAACGGCGCTGGTACAGGAGGACCGTACGAGCGACGATCTCCCGTTCGGATCGCGCGGCGGCATCTCGATCCCATACCAGTTCCCTCTCGACGGCGAGTACCGCATCAAGGTCGTCCTCAAGCGACAGCTCTATCTGTATCTGATCGGCATGGGCGAGCCGCATCAGATCGACATCCGCCTCGACGGAACGTTGATCAAGCGGTTCACGATTGGTGGAGAGGGCAAGGGGCGGACGGCGCCTGAAAGCTTTGCCGGCAACACGCAAGGCGATCCGGAGTGGGAAGTCTACATGCACACGGCGGACGAGGGCCTGACGGTGACCGTGCCAGTGACCGCGGGCTCGCACGACGTCGGCGTGTCGTTCGTCAGACGCCATTGGGAGCCGGAAGGCATTCTGCAGCCGCCGCAACGCGGGTTCGCGCGTACGACCAACGAGCTCTATTATGGCGATCCCGCTGTCGACGTGGTGTCGATTGCCGGACCGTATTCTCCGCGTCAGGCGGACGACACGCCGAGCCGCCGCGCCGTGTTCGTCTGTCGTCCGAGCTCTGAACGAGCCGGTCCTCAAGACCCGCCTCTACCAGCTTCGCGTGCAGCCGCTCCCACCGGCGATGAACAGTGTGCGCGCACGATTCTCGCGCGACTCGCCCGGCGCGCGTACCGCCGTCCGGTAACCGAGCAGGACATGCAGACACTCCTCGCCTTCTATCGTGCCGGGCAGACGGAGGAAGGCTTCGACGCCGGCATCCAGCGGGGACTGCGGCGCATGCTCGCGTCGCCGAGTTTCGTGTTTCGCATCGAGCGCGAGCCCGCAAACGTGGCGCCCGGATCCGCCTATCGTCTCGACGACATCGATCTCGCATCGCGGCTCTCCTTCTTCTTGTGGAGCAGCATCCCCGACGACGAACTGCTCGATGCGGCCACGCGCGGAACCCTCAGCACTCCGGCGGGACTTGAACAGCAGGTGCGCCGGATGCTCACGGACCGGCGATCGAAGGCGCTCGTCGACAATTTCGTCAGCCAGTGGCTCACGTTGAACAAGCTTGCCGGCGTCGTGCCGGATGTCGACGCGTACCCGGAATTCGACGAGAACCTGCGCGACGCATTCAGGCAGGAAACGCGTCTCTTCGTCGAGGCGCAACTGCGTGAGGATCGCAGCGTCGGCGAGCTGTTGACGGCCAATTACACCTACGTCAACGAGCGGCTTGCGCGCCACTATCAGATTCCCAATGTCTACGGCAGCCACTTCCGGCGGGTGACGTTCGCTGACGGGAAGCGTGGCGGCCTGCTCGGGCAGGGCAGCATCCTCACGGTGACGTCGTATCCCAATCGCACGTCGCCGGTTCTGCGTGGCCGATGGCTCCTCGACAACATCCTTGGTGCGCCACCGCCTCCGCCGCCGCCCGATGTCCCTGCCCTGCAGGAAAACACCGGCGGCCGGCCTCGTTCGATCCGCGAGCAGATGGAGACACACCGGAAGAATCCATCGTGCGCGGTGTGTCACGTCCGCATGGATCCGCTGGGCTTCTCGCTCGAGAACTTCGACGCTCTGGGGAAATGGCGCACGTCGATCGATGCCATGCCGATCGACGCGTCGGCGGCGCTGCCGGACGGAACGAAATTCGACGGTGTAGCAGGTTTGCGACAGCTGCTGGCGGCGCATCAGGAAGATTTCGCGCGCACCTTTTCGCAGAAGTTATTGGGGTATGCGTTGGGGCGGAGCGTCGAGGCCGCGGATTTCCCGGCAATCCGCCAGATCACCCGGAACGCTGCCGCTGGCGGATATCGCTGGTCATCGCTCATCATGGGCGTCGTCAAGAGCGCACCATTCACGATGAGCACGACGCGCGGGTCCCAAGAGACGGCGGCTTCGACTACGGCGCCATAGGAGCACGGCATGTTCATCACCAGGAAAGCGATTCCCCGGCGTGCGATGTTGCGAGGTCTCGGCGCATCGCTGGCCTTGCCTCTCCTCGATGCAATGGTGCCGTCGCTCACGGCCTTGCAGAAGACGCCCGCGAAACCGATCACGAGGTTCGGCGTCATGTATGTGCCGAACGGCATGGTCATGAACCAGTGGACGCCGGTCGTCGAAGGCACAGCATTCGAGCTGCCACCAACGCTCGCTCCGCTCGCGCGGTTTCGCGAGGATCTCATCGTCCTCAGCAATCTGGCGTGCGTTCCGTCGCCGGGCCGTCCCGGCGGTGCGCACGCGAAGGCGAGTACGCGCTTCCTGACGGACATCTCGCCGCCGACGAGCGAGACGTGGCTCGACGCCGGCATCTCCATGGATCAAATCGCCGCCAGGGAGATGGGGGCAGCGACGCAGCTGGCGTCGCTTGAATTGGCGGTCGAATCTGGTGAAACGGCTGGCGCATGCGACGTCGGTTTCGCCTGCGCGTACACCAACACGATTTCCTGGCTCGGCCCCGCCACGCCGCTGCCGACCGAGAACAATCCGCGGACGGTGTTCGAGCGCCTGTTCGGCGATAGTGGCAGCACTGACGCACGCACCAGGCTCGCGCGAATTCGTCAGGACCGCAGCGTCCTCGATTCGGTTCGCGACGAGGTGGCGCACCTGCAGGGTGCGCTCGGCGCCGGCGATCGCACCAAGCTGGTCGAATACCTCGAGGCGATCCGCGACGTCGAACGCCGGATTCAGAAAGCCGAGGAACAGAGCGACAAGGAACTCCCCGTCGTCGAGCATCCGGCCGGCATCCCCGCGAGCTACGACGATCACGTCAAGCTGATGTGCGATCTGCAGGTGCTCGCCTACCAGGTCGACCTCACGCGCATCGTCACGTTCATGCTGGGCCGGGAATTCAGCGGCGTCACCTATCCGCAGATCGGCGTTCCCGACGCGCACCACCCGATCACCCACCACCAGCAGGAGGTGGAGAAGATCGCGAAGGTCGTGAAGATCAATCACTACCACGTCACGCAGCTCGCCTACCTGCTGGAGAAGCTGCAGTCGACACCCGATGGTGACGGCTCACTGCTCGATCACACCATCATGATGTATGGCACCGGAATGGGCGACTGCAACGCGCACGACCCGCGCAACATCCCGCTGCTGCTGGCCGGCGGTCGCTCGGCACAGCTCAAGGGCGGACGTCACCTGAGATACGCGAAAGAAACGCCGCTCGCGAATCTCCACCTGACGCTGCTCGACAAGCTTGGCGTCCACCTGGATCGCATCGGCGACAGCACAGGGCGGCTCGACGAGCGAGCGCTGGCGGGAATATAGCGCTCGAGGTCAAAAGGGGAAGGTCAAAGGTTGGTTACACGTACCACGTCTGAGGTGCGAGGGTGAATCGCGCAGCCCACAGCCTGCTCAAGGCGTTTGCCACGCTATCTATGACTCTTGTTGCGTTCGTCGTTTCTCAGGCTGCGAACGCTGACGTGCGGCTCATCGAGGCGATCAAGGCTCGTGATGTCGCGGCTGTGCGTTCCCTCCTCGAACAGCGAGTCGACGTCAACGTGCGCCAGGGCGACGGTGCCACGGCGCTGCATTGGGCCGTGCATCTCGACGATGGGAATGTCGTCGATTTGCTGCTGCGGGCAGGGGCGAACACGAACGCCGCGGACGACACCGGCGTCACACCCTTATATCTCGCCTGTCTGAATCGTCAGGCCTTACTGGTCGAGCGGCTTCTACAGGCGCGAGCCAATCCGAACGCCGCGACCGCCAGTGGCGAGACCGTTCTCATGACATGCGCGCGCACGGGCGAGGCGGCTGGTGTGCGTGCGCTGCTGACTCGCGGCGCCCAGGTCAACGCGACGGAGCCGGGCCACAATCAGACGGCTTTGATGTGGGCAGCCGCGCAGGCGCACCCGGAGGCTGTCGATGCGTTGCTACGCGGCGGCGCCGATGTGCAGGCGCGTTCGCGACGCTACACCCAGACGGTCACGAGCGAGGTCACCCAGCGCGCCGGCCGGGAGGAGTTGAACTACACGGTGGCGCGCGGCGGCAGCACGGCGCTCCTCTTCGCCGCGCGTTCGGGTGATGCGGAGTCGGCGCGGCTGCTCATCGCGGCGGGGGCTGACGTCAACGATGCGCTGCCCGACGGCGCCAGCGCGCTTGTCGTCGCGGCGCACAGCGGCAACGGCGCCGTCGCGGCGCGACTGCTCGACATGGGGGCCGACCCGAATGCCGCGGATATTGGTTACACCGCGCTGCACGCCGCTGTCCTGCGCGGCGACCTCGAGCTCGTGAAGTCGCTTCTGGCGCACAAGGCCAACCCGAACGCGCTGATCACGAAGGGCACACCGGTCAGACGCAACAGCCAGGACTTCGAGTTGCCGAAGACACTGATCGGCGCGACGCCGTATCTGCTGGCCGCCAAGTTTCTCGAAGCCGACATCATGCGCGCGCTTGCGGCAGGCGGAGCTGACACTCGGCTGCCGATGAAAGACGGCGCGACGCCCTTGATGGCAGCGGCCGGCATGGGCATCGTCGCCCCGGCACAGGACGAGAAGCGCGGCACCGATCGCCGCGGGTTGGCCATTCTCGACGGCGGGAAGGCGGAGTCGGACAGCCAGGTGCTGGAAGCTGTTTCGGCGGCAGTGACGCTCGGCAGCGACGTCAACGCCGTCAACCCTGCCGGCGAGACGGCTTTGCACATCGCGTCGGCGCAGGGCTACGTCGATGTCGTCAAGTTCCTCGCCGAGCATGGCGCTGATGTCAACGTCCGGAATGCACGCGGCTTGACGCCGCTGGCCGTGCTGATGGGAAGGGCTGGCGCGAAACGTCAGAGCATGATCGATCTGCTTCGATCGCTCGGGGCGACGGAATAATCGTGACGGACCTGCGTCGACGTGCTCTGATCGCGGGCCTGCTCGCGTCGGCCGGGCTGGCGGCGCAGACTGGCGCGGCACGGCTGTTTGCGCTGCCACAGTCGGCCGGCGCGACGAAGCCATACCGGATCGACATCCACCATCATTTTGCTCCGCCGGCATG
>JBKPNV010000181.1:0-10820 GCA_046732795.1 Acidobacteriota bacterium | reverse complement strand
TAAAGCGTCACAGCTTCAAACGATAACGCGAGGCAACACCCGCGAGCCCCATTCCGATTACAAGTAGCAGCGCTGTTGCGGGTTCGGGCACAGTCGTGGGGCAGGGACTGCTCTCACATTTGTCTTTTGGCTTCTTTGGTGTGAACTTGTCCGGATCGTGTTTCGATAGCGGAGTCGCCGCCGAATGTGCGCCCGCCTCCGACCAATTCGGCAGTGTAGTTGTTTGTGCCGTCGATGACGGGAAATGAAATGCACTCCCAGTCAACTCCGACTCGCCGTTACTCGCGTTCGCATCCCAAGTCGCGATGTCAGTCGCAGTCTCGAAGTGCAATGCAAGCGACGGCAATTCCTTCAATTTCATTCCGTGGGAAGTCGCGTTCGAGCCTCGCTTCCAGCCAGAAATGTCGATGGGTTCAGCCAATGCCTGCGCCGCGCAGCCAAGGAGGCCCATTACACCCAATACCACCGTGCGGCACCGCATAGCTGACTCCTTTCCGCTCGTTCTCGATGGAACAGAAAGGCATAGCGCGTGCCGCAGAAGCACAACGAGTGTTGATGCACAGGAACGGAACGACAGGGGCGAAGCAGTTCGCCAGACAAGACAGACCTCGATTCGTTACGAGGCAGCTTGTTCTATTCCGGAGCCCATCGGCTTTGTAGCCTTTGCCACGGTGGTGCTAGATGTCGAGAAGAGTGGTAAATGTTCGGGTGTGCCGTTCGACGTAGTCTCCCTAGGGGCACTCGCCGGGTGCTCACTGACGCGCTACTGCAGGAACGATAAGCGAGCGCAAAAACGTAAACACTCGCGAGCTCGTCACGAACCGACGCTACGCCCAATTGCCTCTTCAAGCATGCCTTGTGAAATGGCGCGGAACGGGAGTCGGCCGATCAGGGCGTTGGGAAACGATGTCTGTGAGCGGAGCGATCTGAAGATTGACGTTTATTCCCACGGCCGAAGGGGCATACCACCACGGGTCGTCTTCGATTGGTAAATGGCAGTCGAGGCACTGGATCATGTAGGTAATGACCCGCCTGGATCGACAAACCGCGCCAGAAATGTCTCACAACGTCAAGTCTGGTTGCCTACGGACGGTAGTCTGGAACATTCGGGTCATCATGCCGTGCGCTTCGAGACTTCTGGGCATCTCCGTGCGAACGCATGAACCGATGAAACGTGTGACCCTGGTGTGTCGGTTGCTCCATCCGCGGTATGGCGACCAGCCCGATGTCGGCGTATCGCGTCGCAGAGGCGAAGTTTCCCTTTCGCGTCAGTGTCATGACATCGGTGGCGCTCATCGAGCCGACCAGTCCCGAGACCGACATTGAAGACGGGCGTGGTGCTGCCCGAGGGATTCTCGTCGGTTTGGTCCTTTGCGTGCCGTTCTGGGTTGGTGTCTACGCACTGCTGTTTTAGTTCGTGCGTTGACCGAACCGAACGGTCCAAACGTGAAATCACTGGCACGCGAACGCGCACACGAGGCGGACACACGCACGAGAGGGTTACGGTAATGGTGGATGAAAAGCGGTTACTCGATGTCGTTACCAACGTCGTGCTCGACTGCCAAGACCTACCCAGTCACGACCAGCTCTTCGTGCTGCAACTCGCCTGGTGGGCCACCGCGTCGAATATTCGCAACGCACAGGTCGATACACCGCGATGGTTTCCTGCCGCACGCGACCGTCAGGCCGCGATGTTGAAGCGCATGGCGGACTGGACGCGCGGGGATGCACCCGACCCTGAACTCGACCGATTGTGGCAGCAGGCCGATCACGAGGGTGTGGTGAAGCACCTTCGGCGCGGCCACGCCTGAATCGAAGCACTGTCCTGCGTGTCCCAGATGTCGTAAAGACTCTCGCTCACGCTCTATTCTGATGTCTGGCATCAAACCGGCCGAGGTCACCAGGGCACCTAGGATGCTGGGCTGGCTCTTCTGGCGGTTGTGTTGCCACCCCTGTCGTTGCTGAGTCTTCGCCGGCGACGTATGCTCCGACGCCGGACTTTATCTTCGAGCACTCAATCCTTCTCCAGCTCGACCCTCGTCGCATATACGGTTCCGTTTGCTCGACGCTCACCAGTGATACCGACGTTCATACCATTTGTGACCTGCTTACATGGCCCCTTGTTGAACTTCGTGTCGTCGTCTGTGTTCACTCGATTGCCGCCCACCGTGAACGCCAGCGTGGGACAGGTCCCCGAGAGGCCCGATACCATTCCGCTTAGCTCGACGTGTGTTGGTGCGGGCGGCGGTGGTGTCGGCGTCGGCGTCGGTGCCGGATTAGGCGGCGGGTTCGGTGCCGGAGTTGGCGCGGGCGCAGGCGGCGGCGATGGCGGTGTAGGTGCCGGAACGGGTGGCGTCGGTGCGGGGCTCGGTGGTGGAGTAGGCGGCGATGGGCTTGGAGTCGGGGTAGGTGCGGGTGCGGGAGGCGTAGGTGTCGGTGTGGGGGCCGGTGTTGACGGAGGCGGCGTCGGTTGTGGTTCCGGTTCCGGCGCTCGGGGTGGTGGCGGGGGCGGCGGTGGTGCTGCTGCTTGCGTCACTTGCACACGAACGCCGTTGAAATCGATCTCCCCTGTGCGGCTACTTGCAACTTGATTACCCGTTACGTGGATGGTGACGACTGCTTCGCCTTGACCTGTTGTTGGCTCAACGGTCAGCCAAGAGTTGTTCGTCGTCACGGACCAGGGGCAGTCTGCCGTCGTGACTATGTGTGCGGAAAGCTCGCCGCCGGACGCGCTCATCGTTGTTGGCACTCCAGTCACCGTGGGCTGACACTTCACAGCGGACGGAGCGACAACATCCTGCGACACGCTTGAACCACTGCAGCCCGTGATGACCGCACACACGAACACCGTGCTTAATGAATACTTGCCACGGTCTGTCCACTGTCGGGTGGGAAGCAAGTGCAGTATTCTGAAATGCCGCGCCGCTTGTAGTCAGGACGGCGCTCGAATAATGGCGCTGGCAGATGCAAAGTCTTCGCCTCGGGAGTTTCAAAGAATCGGGCGCACTGGCGGTCCGTCGCATGGTGGCGTCTGTAAGTGCTACCGCCGCGCGGCGCTTCGTTGCGAAACTTTAAGACAGCGACAAATCGCCGGCGTGTGAAGAAACATCGGCACCTGCGTTCATTCCGGGTGATTTGTCGGGCAGACGGGGCGGCGCTGACGCAATGGATGGTGCGCCATCACGTCGAACGAGCCGCACGTCGCGAAGGCGTGCCGATGGATCAGGAATCCGCACGCCACAGCGCTATATGCATCTGAGTCCGGCCGCCGTCGAGGGTGCGATGCGCTGGATCGATGAACTACATCCGCACCGTCGCAGCAACATGGTGGCAACGATGGAGGAGAGTGCTGGTAATTAGTTGACCCGATTAGGGAAAGTTGGTGGACCAGACGGGAGTCGAACCCGTGACCTCATGAATGCCATTCATGCGCGCTCCCAACTGCGCTACTGGCCCACTGCGTGTCGAACACTCAATCGTAACGCACGGAGGAGGCACCGGCAACCCGATCGTGGCCCCTATGCCGATCCGGCCGACGTGACCGGCTGGGACGTCTGACGGGAGTGAGCGAGCGCCAGCCATCGCGTCAGCAGGTCGGCCGCCTCTTCCGGCGTGGCACCGTAAAAGGGCATCAGCGATGTCGACATTCCGGCCAGGCGTCGAAGCTGCGCCCGCCATCGGTTGCCGACCAGCGTGACCTCTATCTGAAAGGCACGGCCAGCGATGTCGTGTTCGAAGCGATGAACGATCACAGAAAGTCGGTTTGTTGCGAGGAACGGAAGCCGAGATCTTACGCGGACGTTACGTCTGGTCAAGCGAAGCGCGGCGCGAAGATGACGTCCACACGTCCACCGGAGAGGATCGCCGGGCGTTTTGAACGAAGAAAAATTTGCCTTGTCAGCTTCTACACAGCTTTTGCACCATTCATGCACAGCTTTTCCACACTTGCGCTTCAAATTGACTTGTCGAGCCGAAAAGGGATCGAGCAGGTAGAATGAACCCTCCCCGAAACATGGCTCGCTTGCTTCAGGCGCTCATCGTACTCAGCTGTCTCCTCGCGCCGCGCGGGGCGTCAGCCGCCGACTCCGGCGGCACGCTGTTCCGCCTGTTTCTGCTCGATGGCAAAGAGTTCGTCAGTTATGGGGAGTTCGTCCGCCTCGAAGGCAACGTCATCTTCTCGATGCCGGTCGGTGGGACGAAGGAGCAGCCCCGCCTCCAGGTGGCGACGGTCCGAGCCGACCTCGTCGACTGGCCGAAGACGGAACGCTATGCGGAGTCGGCCCGCTATCAGAGATACGCCGAAACGCGCGGCGAAGAAGATTATCTGCACCTCAGCAACGAGGTCGCAGACGTATTGAACACGATCGCGCTGTCCACCGATCGACAGCAGGCTTTGTCGATTGCCGAGCGTGCCCGGCAGACGGTCGTCACGTGGCCGCAAACGCATTACGGCTACCGGCAGAACGACATCCGCGAAATCGTGTCGCTTCTCGACGCCGCCATCTCCTCGTTGCGAGCGGTCGGCGGTGCCAATCCTTTCCAGTTGCAGCTGGTCGCTCTGGCCGAACCACCCGAGTTGGAGCCGGTCCGCGGGCTGCCGAACATGAAAGAGCAGCTCGATCAGATGCTGCACCTGGCGTCGGTCACCAAGGCACCCTCAGAGCGCATGGCGCTGCTCCAGGGAGCGCTGGCAACGGTGGCCGAGGCGGCGCCCTCGCTGACTGCGCCCGATGCCTCGTTTTATCGCAACGAAGTCGAGCGGGCGATTCGAAACGAGCTGGACGTTGACAAGCAATACACCAATCTTTCACGACGCCTGCTGGATCAGGCGTCTCGGGCCGCGCAGAGTGCCGACGGTCCGGCGATCGAGCGCATCGTCGCCGGCGTTCCTCAGGAAGACAAGAAGTTAGGGCAGAAGCGCCCAGAGATGGTCGAGGCGCTGAACACCTCGCTGCAGGACAAGCTGGCCGACTCGCGGCGACTGCGCTTACTGCGCGATCAATGGGCGCTTCGCCGCGACAGCTATCGCCAGTATCAACGCTCGGTCGGGTCGTCGTTGTTGTTGCTCGTGAAATCGACAGCCTCCCTGCGCGCTATTCGCTCGCTCGACGGTCCGACTCCCGATCAACTGGTCGGGCTGCGTTCGCAATTGAGCGGCGGCGCCGACCGCCTGTCGCGCATGCGCACTCCGGAGTATCTGCGCGACGTTCATGAGCGGCTCGTCGGTGCATGGCGCTTCGCGGAAAACGCGGTACGCGCTCGCTACGATGCGATCTCCCGCGCCGATTCGACGGCCGCGTGGGAAGCGTCCTCGTCTGCTGCCGGAGCCCTGATGATGCTGGCGCGGGTCCAGCAGGATCTCACCACGCTTCTGACGCCTCCCCGGTTACAGTAGGACGGGTTCCCTCGTAACTGAACTCGCAATTCCAACTCCCAAATTCGATTCCCCGAGTCGCGCGAACTCCGGATCCCGATTCGCAGGTCCGTTGTGGGACGTTGGGAAGACGATGACGCGGCAAACCAGGGAGTATGTGCGTATCGTCGGGACCGTTCGCGAGCGGGCCAGCGTGTGGCTGACCCGCTCCTAAACAGATACGTTGGGAGTTCGACGTTGGGAGTTGATAGCCTGTAGTCAGTAATTGTGATCCTCACACCTCGTGCAACTCGCCTGATCCGAGTCACCGATCTTCAGGCCTTCCGCACGGCCGTGGTTGCGCTCGCCACAGCCGGTACACCACTCGACGCGCGCGATCGCATCATTGTCCTACCGACGCGCGCCGCGGCATCGCTCCTCCTTCGCACGATCGAAGGCGCGGTGTTGGGCGCATCGACCCGCGCGTTGGTGCTCCCGGATCTGGTGACGACGCGCGAGCTCGTTCCTCGCCTGAGTGAACGTCTCGGCAGCTCGCGTCCCGTTCTGACCTCTGCAGAACGAGAGGTCCTTCTTGGCGTCGCGTGTCGCACCGCGCAGCAGCAGGGCGCCGAGCCGCCGTTTCATCTCCGGCCAGGCCTTGTCGCCGAGATTCTTCGCTTGTACGACGAGCTCAAGCGTCGTCAGAACAGCGTAGAAGATTTCGAGCGCCGCACCCTCGGTGTGCTCGAGCCGGGCGCAGCGATCGACCGCGGGGCCGAACGGCTGGTACGCCAGACGCGTTTTCTCGTTGCCGCCTTCCGCGAATTCGAGCGCCGCTCGGCAGAGTGTGGCGACGACGAGCACCTGCTGCGCGCGCGGCTCGTCTCCGAGCCACCCCAGCGACCGTATCGGCACGCCGTGCTCACCGTCACGGACGAATCGTTCGAGCCTTACGGCATGAGTCCCGCGGACTGGGATCTGCTCACGCGCATTCCTCACCTCGAAGCACTCGACGTGGTCGTCAGCGATAGGATGCTGGCCGGCGCCCTCCACGAACGCATCCATCGGATGCTGCCCGGGATCGAAGAAGTTCACGATGTGACGGCGCTCGACCGCCGACTGCCCGTGCTGGTCATTCCGCCGGGAGGAGGCGTTGTCCACGTCGCGCGCGATCGTGAAGAGGAAGTCGCCAGCGTGGCCCGGCGCGTGAAGCGCGCGGTTCGCGACGGCACGCTGCGCTCACCTGGGCAGGCAGCGCTGATCGTCCGTCAGCGATTGCCGTACGTTTACGTGGCGCGCGAGGTGCTTCGATCGGCGGGTGTGCCGTGCCAGACGTTCGACGCACTTCCCCTCGTTGCCGAATCGTTCGCCGCGGCCGTCGACCTGGTCCTGTCGTGCGTGAGCGCCGACTTCGCCCGCGTTCCAGCGATGGCGTTGCTTCGCTCGCCCCACTTTCGATTTGCCTCGAGCCGCGACGTTTCAGCTCTCGATCGCGCACTCGCTGAGGCCGGCTATCTTGGCGGCATCGATTCGCTCGAGCGATTGCTGGGGGTGTGGCGCGACTCCGAGCGAACGCCGGTCCGGCTGAAGCCGGACTCTACGGCGGGCGGGCGAAAGCCGGACACTACTTCAGAAAATACGACGTCCGAAAAGACGCGGGCGATTCGAGCGGGGGAGCAGCTGCTCGCGGTCGCGAAGGAGTTGGTCTCGCTTCGATCGCCAGCGTCGGTTGCTGAACACCTCGAGGTCCTTTCCGCGTTCCTGCTCGCGCACGAATCGTCAGAGGTGCCGGAAGCAGCGCTTCAGGCACGCCACCTTCGTGCCCGCGGTGCCGTGCTCGCGACGATCGGCACGCTGCGGGATGCGTACGCGCGCTTCGATTCTGGGCCGGTCAGCGCCGATGATGTCGCCGCCCTTGTACGTCGGTGGCTCGAGGGACAAACGTTTGCTCCACAAACTGGTGACGACGGGCTGCATCTCGTCGACGCGGACAGCGCACGGTTCGGAGAGTTTGCGGATGTACATATTGCCGGTCTGGTGGAAGATGAATGGCCGGACGGCGCGCGACGAAATATCTTCTACTCGCCTTCGATTCTGCGGGAGCTGGGCTGGCCGTCGGAATCCGATCGGCTCGCTGGCGCCCGCGCCGCCTTCGCCGATCTGCTCCGGCTGCCGACGATGCGGCTGTCGCTGTCGACGTTTCTGCTCGAGGCTGATGCGCTCGTCAGTCCTTCTCCTTTGCTCGATGAAGTGGAGCAGTCCGGGCTCGATTCCGTCGAGGAGGCACCGTCGTCGCAGCGGATCTTCGACGCCGAAGCGCTCTACGAGGACCCAATCGACGCGGCGCCCCTCGGTGCCTTCGCGCAGGAGTGGCTAAGGCGACGTGTCCGCGTTGCCGCTCTCCCGCTGCAGCCCTTCCGCGGGTTTACGGATCCGCTTGCGGCGCGGCCGTACTCGTTGAGCGCGCTGGAACGCTACCAGGACTGCCCCTTCAAGTTCTTTGCCGGCGACGTGCTGCGTCTCGAAGAGGTGCCGGAAGACGAATCGACGATGTCGCCGCGGGCACGGGGGCGATTCATCCACGAGGTGTTTCAGCGGTTCTTCGCGGCGTGGGACCGCGGTGGCGGCGGAGCGATTACGACCGAACGCGTCGACGAGGCGCGCGCACTCATGTCGGAGGTCGCCGAGCCGCTGCTTGCCAGGCTGCCTGAGGCCGACGCTGCGCTCGAGCGGGCCCGTCTGTTCGGGTCGGCGATTTCCACCGGTTCGGTCGAGATCGTGCTGGGACACGAGGCCGCTGCGGCCGCGGATGTTCGAGAGCGGTGGCTCGAGTATCGCCTCGAGGGCGAGTTCACACTGGGATCGCCGGAGGGAAGGACGGTCGCGCTGAAAGGCGTCGCCGATCGGATCGATCTGCTTGCCGACAACCGACTGCGCGTTGTCGACTACAAGTCGGGAAGCGCGCCAAATCCCGCTCGCGCCCTGCAGGTGGCGATTTACGCGCTGTGCGCACAGGAGCGGTTGCGCAATCGCGATGGTGGAGAGTGGCCGATTGCCGAGGCGGTCTACCTGGCGTTCAGCGGCAAACGATCGCAGGCTCATGTTGTGCGGGCCGGCGATCGTGAGGCAGGGGAGTCACTCAATGCCGCGCGCACGCGGCTGCTCGGCATCGTCGATCGCATCGCGCGCGGTGAGTTCCCGGCGCAGCCTCACGACGAGATCCTCTGCGATTTCTGCGCGTATACCTCCGTGTGCCGGAAGGACTACGTGCATGATTGAGCCAGGCAAGGGGTTGTGCCCGTGATATCGGCGGAGCCCCTCGCCTGGCTGGCGATATCTTTTTGGCGTGCTTCGCGCGCCGAGGACCGCTCTATCGGATATGCAACGAAAACAAGGCTCGGGTTCCGGCCGGCATAGCGGTCCAACGTTGCCATTTGATGAAGAGCCGGTGACACCGGAATCGCGCATCGATGCGCGCGATCGCGCCGGGCGCGAACGGGCTGTCGATCCGCGCTTCAACGTCGCGCTCGAGGCGTCGGCGGGCACGGGCAAGACGCGCGTCCTGGTCGATCGCTACGTCAACCTGCTGCGCGCGGGTGTCGATCCCTCGGAGATTCTGGCGCTCACGTTTACGCGCAAGGCTGCCGCCGAGATGCGACAGCGCATCATCACCACGCTTCGTCTCGCGGGCGCGCGCGGAGAGTTTTCGCCCGGGCGGTGGCGCGAGTTGCGCGACAGGACCGCGGATGTCGCGATCAGCACGATCGACGCGTTCTGCCTGTCACTGCTGCGTGAGTTTCCGCTCGAAGCCGACCTGGATCCCGGTTTTCAGATGGCGGATGAAACCGAGGTGCCGCGCCTCGTCGACGAAGCACTGGATCGCGCGCTGCGCGTCTGCCGCAGCGTGGCACGTGAGGACGAGCACGTCGCGCTCGTGTTCGCGCAACTCGGCGATCGGCGCGCGCGAGCCGGTCTGGCGCGACTGCTCGCTCGCCGGATTGTGGCGCCGGCCATTCTCGGGCGGTACCTGTCTGCCGGGCCTCGTGGATTGACCGTTCACGATGCGGCGCGGCGCGGCGCCGAATCATTGCTGGCGGTATTCGAGTCGATGCGCGGCGGACTGGATCGGTTCCTCGACACGGGACCGCTGCACCCGTCGTTCCGCCTGCTGCTCCGTCAGCTGCGGGATCTCGAGGCGAGCGCTGGTGCCGCCGCCGAGATCGATCCCGCGTCCGTCCAGGAGTCGTTTCGCAAGGTGCGCGAGCACTTCCTGACTCACGAAGGAGAGCCGCGCAAGCTTCTTCCATCCAAGTACAAGAAGGCCAGCTTTGCGTGTGCGGGCGACTGGCAGATACACAAGGGACTCGTCGTCGAACATGCGAACGCCGTTCTCGACGCGCATAAGACGTGGCGGCGCGACCTCAACACGCTGGTGTCGAAAGGCGTCTGGCGGATGTTTCGCATCGCCGAACGGGAGTACCGGCGCACGCTCGATGCCCGCGCCTTGCTCGACTTTCCGGACGTGCTGCTCAAGACGGTGGACCTGCTGCGGCACATGGAGGAGTTCGCGCAGAGCCGCTTCCGTCTCGAATCGCGCTACCACCATGTCCTCGTAGACGAATTTCAGGATACGAGCCGCGCTCAATGGGAGTTGGTATCGCTGCTCGTGCAGGCCTGGGGCCAAGGAGCCGGCCTCGCGCATAGCGGTGCGCTGCCCCCGTCGATCTTCATCGTCGGCGATCGCAAGCAATCGATTTACGGGTTTCGCGATGCGGACGTGTCGCTGCTTCGCGAGGCCAGCGAGTACATGCGCAATCTGCGTCCGGGTGGAGATGTCCGGCGGTCGATTTCTCGCAGCTTTCGCTCGGTCGCGCCGCTGCTGTCGTTCGTCAACGATCTCTGTGACGCGGTCGCCAAACTTCCAGATCGACGCGATGCCTTCGTGTACGAAGAAGAAGATCGCTTTCCGGTGGACGAAAATCCTGAACACCCGGCAGAACCCGTGCTTGGCATCCTGGCAGGAGATTCGTTCGAGTCGTGCGCCCGAACGACCGCCGCCGAGATCTCACGACTGATCACTGAAGGCGTATTGGTGCGCGACCGGGACACCGGCGTCCGGCGGCCGGTTCGACCGGGCGACGTCGCCATCCTGTTCCGCACGCGAGAGAGCCATCGCGACTACGAGCAGGCGCTGGAAACGCTCGGCATCTCGGCTTACGTCTACAAGGGGCTGGGATTCTTCGACGCTGACGAAGTCAAGGATGTCATGGCGATCCTCTGGTATCTGGCGGATCCAGCGTCGGATCTGAGAGCGGCCGCGTTGCTGCCGTCTCGATTCATCCGGATGTCAGACGAAGGACTCAAACGGCTCGGGCCGCGGCTGGCGAACGCGCTCTCGGCGACGACCTCTCCCGCAGCTGCACTCGGGGCCGACGACACCGAGGCGCTCACCCTGGCGCGAGCAGCG
>JBKPNV010000180.1:0-4682 GCA_046732795.1 Acidobacteriota bacterium | reverse complement strand
ACGACCGTAATCGGATGATGGAGCAGTTCGACGCGACGCTCGCGCGCGGCGGCCTCACCGGCACGCGTCAAGGTGCCGTCGGGAGCGACATTGTACGCGACGTCGCCATCGAGGCCTTGATTCACCCGCTGCACGGTCGGGCCGGCGAACTGGAATTGCGCTTCGCGAAGTTGCTGGACGCGTGTCCGGTTGTTCGCCAGGTCGATCGTGCGCATGTGTTCCGCTACTCTCCACACCGGCAATTCGTCGTCAGGCATCCGGTTTTGACCGGCATTTGGAGCGGAGCCGCTGCCTGTAACTTCGAGCACGGTGAGCGCACGGATCCGATCGGCGCCCCCGAGGGCGGCGGCGGCATCGTCCACGGCCCGACGCTCCGGCGGCGCGGAGGAGCAGCCACTCACGAGGACGATCATGACGAGCGCAGACCTGAGGGACATATCGACTCCATCAATCATGGCGGGTCTCGAGACCCGCCGCTACAGTTCAGTTCGTTCCCGTTCGACCAAGCCACCGATTCAGTTCGGCCAGTGTGACCACGCGGTTGTCGGCCGGGTAGTGCACCGGGACGATGCGGTCCACATTGAGCTTCAGACGCTGAATGTTCTCGGCCAGGCTCAGTGTGTAAGGACTCGGGGGACTCGGCGGCGTTGCCGTCGCCGGCTGCGGATTGTAGGCGTCGGCCTCGAGCAGCACACGTTCCTTCGGGAAATAGGCCATGATCATCCCGTCGTGGTGCAGGAAGTTCTTCATGTGATACAGCTCGAGCACGTGCGTGCCGTCCGTCAGCACCTTCTTGTCTCCCATCCCTTCGACCATCGGCTTTTTTCCTGAGGACTGCGCCTTGTCGGGATTCAGCGTGTGCGGCAACGCGAGGATCTTCTCGAGGTACGCCTTGTTCGACTCGTGGGTGAGTATGGTCGACCCCTCGGCGACGAACGCGCGCAGGCCGCCGGCATGATCGAAGTGGCTGTGCGTGTTGATCACGTAGCGGATCGGCTTGTTCGGGATGAGCCGCTTCGCTTCGGCGATGACGGCCAGCGCTCTTGGTTCGCTCTGCCCCGATTCGACGAGGGCGATGTAGTCCTTGAAGTCGACCGCGATGACAGTGTATCCGCCGGTAATCAGATAGACGCCGTCACCGAGCTTCTCCGATTGTGCGGGCGGATTGGCGGGAGCGGCCGCAGCCGCCGGCGCGCCCCCTCTCCCCTGCGGTGCCTGCGTATTCACCGGCATGTTGACCTTCACGTCGGTCAGCCGCAGGTCGAAGATCGGATGGCCGCCCTGACGCTGGACGATGTGCATGGGGAACTGCACCCCGTCACCGACGTCCTTGTAATCGCTGTAAATCGCCTCGAACGACATGTCGCCGAGCACCGGGTGATCGATCATCGTCTCGACACGGGCGATCAGGTTGTGTTCGTCGATGAAGGCTCTGACGGGCGTCTTGTTGTCGCCGACGAAAGAGATGACGGTCTGCTTCGCGCCCCCCGGTGCCTTGTCGAGCGTTGCGCTGCGCGCGGCGGCCGCGCGGACGAATCCGTGCGGCATCATCCAGATCTCGAGTTGCTGCACCCATGGCGCGTCGGCGCTCACCATGTTGGTCTGCGACTGCTCGCCGACGATCGGCTGCTGACCGCCGCCACGCGGCGGGTTCTCGCCCTGCGTGCGCACGCGATCGACGCGTGACGCCTTTGCCTCGAAATCAATGGCTCGCGTGTAGCTCTTCTCGATGAACTTCGGCCACGGTGCGCTGGCGTTGGGATTCTGCCCGAGCGCGAAGTCAAAGCCTGTGGCCGAGTACTGCACCGTTTTCAATCTGTCGGCGCCCAAAGACTTCGACACGCTGCCAATGGTGGCCTTGACGTCCTGCGCGGACGCAAACGCGGCACACCCGCCGATGAGGACGCTGACGAACAGGCATCTTTTGAGCATGACTCCTCCCACCTCGATATCGCGAGCGCGATTGTATGCCTCACCGCGGCGGCATTCCAGCGTGGCGCCGGGAATCCCCGGCCCCTACCACACTGTTTACGACGTGCGGCCCGCAGGCCGTCAACTCTCTCTTTGGAGCGCGCGCACAAACCTGCGGGGCGGCGGTGCGACGGGCGACGGGCGACGATGCGACGGCGGTGCCAGGGTACGAAGGTGCTGGAACCTCGAACTTTCAGACGCTCGGACCGGGACCGTCGCACTCTCGAACCCTCCCTCCATGGCACCGCCACCTCACGACAAATCCGCTGGACGCCGCCGCCGGCGAAGGCGCTAGAATCGCTGCTACGAAGCGAGGACCGTTTTATGAGCAAGCGCGCGCTTTCCTGTTCTCTCATTGCCGTCGCGAGTCTCGGCGTTGGGTCGTGGACGATTATTTCAGGTCAGAGCACGAGTGCCCCGCCGCTGGTCATCACGGCCTACAACGGCGGGGCGCCGATCCCGTATACGGTGGCCCGGACGCCGTGGGGTGATCCGGATCTTCAAGGCGTGTGGAGCAGCGATGACACCAGCGGGATTCCGCGGGAGCGGCCCAAGGATCTTGCGAATAACCTCTATCTCAGTGACGAAGCGTTCGCCGCTCGAGCCAAACAGATCGAGCAGGGCGTGAAGCGCGGGGAGAACGATATCGGCTCATTCCGCAACGACTTCGCGCGGCGGGCCTTCAGGCAGACGTCGCTCGTCGTTGATCCTCCGGACGGCAGCATGCCCGCGTTCACCGCTGCGGCCGAGAAGCGGCGGGCCACGCGCGATCGCGGAACGTTCGGCGACGGACCGTTCAACACGACGGAGGACTTCACGCTCTACGACCGCTGCATCACGCGCGGTATCGTCGGTTCGGTGCTGCGCGTCGTATACGGCAACGGCAACCGGATCGTCCAGGCGCCGGGTATGGTGGCCTTCAGCTACGAGATGATTCACGATACGCGGATCATCTACACGGATGGGCGCCCGCATCTCAATCAGGGTATCCGGCAGTATCTCGGCGATTCACGCGGCCGTTGGGAAGGCGACGAGCTCGTGGTGGTGACGACGAACCTCACCGACAAGACCAGCATCGGCGGCAACGGCAACGGGCTGCGGCATAGCGATCAGATGGTGATCACCGAACGGTTCAGGCGTGTGGCGCCGGAGATCATCCAATACCAGTTCACCGTGGACGATCCCGTCACATACGTACGTCCGTTCACGATGTCGATGCCGCTGACGCCGCTCGATGGGGGTGTTCTGCTGCCGTACGATTGCCACGAGGGTAACCGCGGTCTGCCCAATGCGCTCAGCGCCGAACGTGCCGAGGATCGCGCGATCGAGGAAGATCGCAAGAACGGAATTGTCAGGGCGCGCCGGGCGATCCAGGTGCCGGTGCCCAATCGCCCGGCGGCGCCGGCTGAGGAGAATTAGACGTCAACGAATCCGTGAACGCCCGACTCCCAAACCCCAACTCCCAAAACCGACGTCCACGCGTCTTCTGGGAGTTGGGCGTTGGACGTTGCGAGTTAACGCAGAAAACGCCGCCCTGCTGGAAGCCCACCGACCGAAGACGGTAGACTGAAGGCAGGAGGTCCGGCTGAAGCCGGAACACTACGGAGACCGGCCGAAGCGGGAACACTACGGATAGACCGTAGCCCGGAGATCTTCCTCATCCCATGCTCATCGTCATGAAATTCGGCGGAACCTCTGTCGGTTCCGCTGAGCGTATTGCGCAGGCGGCCACGCTCGTGACCGCCGCGCGAGGCAAAGGACATCACGTCGCAGTGGTGACATCGGCCATGAGCGGCGTGACCAACAATTTGATCGATGCGGCGCAGGCGGCCTCGAAAGGGAATCCGGACGCGAGCCTGCGCCAGCGCCTGTTCGAGCGGCACAAGGCTGTCGCTGATGCCGTCATCCAGGACGTTGCGGTCCGGTCCGTGGCACTCGAGCAAATCGATCGGCGGCTCGATCGTTTCGAGAAGCTGTGTTATGGACTCTCGATGGTCCACGAGCTGACGCCGCGCCTGCTCGACGCCATCTCGGGCACGGGCGAGATGCTGGCCGCGCCCCTCGTCGCCGGCGCCATCGCCGCCCGCGGGTGCGCGTCGACGGCGATCGATGCGACCGACGTCGTGGTGACGACCGATCAGTTCGGCGGTGCCGAGCCGCTCATGGACGACACGCGGAGCCGGATGCAGGAGCGTGTGCGTCCGCTCATCGAGTGCGGCGAGAGCCCGGTCGTGACCGGTTTCATCGGCGCGACGGTCGACGGGGTGCTGACGACGCTGGGACGCGGGGGATCAGATTACTCAGCGTCGATCGTCGGTGCGGCGCTCGATGCGGACGAGATCTGGATCTGGACCGATGTGGACGGCGTGCTGTCCGCCAATCCTTCAGAAGTTCCCGACGCGCGCACGTTGCCCGAGATCTCCTACAGCGAAGCGTCCGAGCTCGCGTACTACGGCGCCAAGGTGCTTCACTACAAGACCATCCTGCCGGCGTTCCGGAAACGCATACCGGTACGAATCCTGAACAGCTTCAATCCGACTCATCCCGGAACGCGGGTCAGCGTCGAGGGGGATCCCTCGATTCCAGGCGTCAAGGCAGTGACCTCGATCCGCGGCGTCAGCCTGATCACCATCAGCGGCACCGGGATGCAGGGCATACCGGGAATCGTCGCGAAGGCGTTCGAGATCGTGGCCGAACAGCAATCGAACGTG
>JBKPNV010000179.1:0-4658 GCA_046732795.1 Acidobacteriota bacterium | reverse complement strand
CGCGGCGGCCGCCTATGCGAAGCTTCAGCCGGACGTGGCGCGAGCACAGCGCGAGTGGGAGCGTGCGCTCGACAGGTCCACGGCGGTGGACTGGGCGCCTGCTCGCGGCCTGGTGGCTTACTATCCGTTCGACGGCGATCTCGCACCGCAGATCGCGCAGTTGCAGGAGGCGACAAGCGCGCGATCGAATGCCGCATCAGCCCGCGAGAACATGAGCACCCCGTTGCCGACCCTGACCGCTGGCCGCGTCGGACAGGCGGCCAGCTTCGACGGGAAGACCTTCATTCAATTCGGCGGCGACATCGCCGGCTTCGACAGCTACGGCGCCGGCCGCGGCGCGCTCGGCGCCAACGACCCGACCGTCACCTATGACGATGGCTACACGATGGCGGCGTGGATCTATCCCACGACGGAAAACGGCGCCATCGTGACAAGAGATGAAGACATCGTCGAGCCGAACGGACACGGGCTGAACCTGCGCGAGGGGAAGATCGAGTATGACTACGTCACCAAGTGGGTCGACGAAGGCATTCGACTGCGCACGCAGAAGGCGATCGCGCCGAACCAATGGCATCACGTCGCATTGACCTACACCGGCTCGCGCTGGGCGAGCGGCGTCAAGATTTACATCGACGGTGAGGAGCAGAAGCTCGACATCTTCCTCGATGACGTCAACAGCCAGGGCGCGGTGAAGAGAGAACCGCTCCGGATCGGCGCCGGCGGAGGGCCCGAGAATCGCTTTCGCGGCAGCCTCGACGAGGTACGGATCTACAACCGGGCGTTGTCCGCGGCCGAGGCCGGGATGCTTGCCGACCTCACACCCGTGACTGCAATCGCCGCACTGCCCGAGGACAAGCGCACACAGGCGCAGGCCGACAAGATCCGTGATTACTTCCTCGAGCATGCCCTTCCCGCCAATCTGGCAGCCGCACGGACGCGATTGACGGAAGCGCAGGCGAAGCGAGACAGCTTCTATCAGAGCCTCCCCACCGTCATGGTCATGGAGGAGATGCCGACCCCGCGCGAAACGCACCTGTTGATTCGCGGGATGTACGACCGGCCGGGTGATGTGGTGACGCCGATGCTGCCGGCGGCGCTGTCGCCGTCTCCCACTGCCTATCCGCCGAATCGGCTGGGGCTGGCGCGGTGGCTGGTCGATCCGTCGAATCCGCTGATGGCGCGGGTAACGGTGAACCGGTTCTGGCAAATGTATTTCGGCGTCGGCATCGTGAAGACAGCCGAGGACTTCGGATCCCAGGGTGAGGTTCCATCGCATCCCGAGTTGCTCGATTGGCTGGCCACGGAGTTCATCCGGACAGGATGGGATGTGAAGGCGCTTCAGAAAACGATTGTGATGAGCGCCACTTACCGTCAAGCATCGCGGGTGAGCCCGGACGTGCGCGCGAAAGATCCCGAAAACCGGCTGCTGGCGCGTGGACCGAGCATGCGACTCTCCGCCGACATGGTGCGCGACCAGGCGCTCGCGCTCGCGGGACTGCTGGTGAACAAGCTTGGCGGCCAGTCAGTAAAGCCGTATCAGCCAGAAGGGCTGTGGAATGAGATCGGCGGTGGCGGCGCCTACGTGCAGGACCATGGCGACAACCTGTATCGCCGCAGCCTGTATACGTTCTGGCGGCGCACGATTCCGCCGCCTTCGATGGCCAACTTCGACGCCTCGGCGCGCGAAAGCCACATGGTGCGGCCGGTGATGACGAACACACCGCTGCAGGCGCTCGATCTGATGAACGACGTGACGTTCGTGGAAGCGGCGCGCGTGTTTGCCGAGCGCGTGATGAAAGAAGGCGGCACGACGCACGCGGCGCGGATCGCCTACGCGTTCCGCCGGGCCACCGCGCGCATGCCGACGGCATCAGAGACGGCCGTGCTCGAAGACGCGTTCGTCGAGAACCTCGAGCTGTTCAAGAACAAGCCGGAGGCAGCGCTGAAGTACGTGAGCCACGGCGAACGCCCGCGCGATCCCGGTGTCGACGTGAGCGAGTTGGCCGCCTACACCAGCGTGACGAGCCTCATCCTCAACCTGAACGAAGTGGTGATGAAGGAGTAGTTATGGATCCGCGTGTGGCCCGGCGTCGCTTTCTTGGACAGGCCGGCGTTGGTATCGGGATGGCGGCGCTGGCCGAACTGCTGCACTGCGACCTCTTCGCGCAGAGCGGTGACTCGAACGGTACCGGCGCCCTGCCCGGCCTGCCGCACTTCGCGCCGAAGGCGAAACGCGTGATCTATCTGTTCCAGAGCGGCGCGCCGTCGCAGTTGGATCTGTTCGACTACAAGCCACAGCTCGCGAAGACACACGGCACCGATCTTCCGGAATCGATTCGCAACGGTCAGCGCCTGACGGCAATGACGGCAGGGCAAACCAGCTTCCCGATCGCGCAATCGATCTTCAAGTTCGCGCAGTATGGGCAAGGGGGCGCGTGGCTCAGCGAGCTGCTCCCCTACACTGCCAAGGTCGTCGACGACCTGTGCTTCATCAAGTCACTGCATACCGAGCAGATCAATCACGACCCCGCCGTGACGTTCGCGCAGACAGGCTTTCAGCTCGCAGGCCGGCCGAGTCTGGGCGCGTGGGTGTCTTACGGACTGGGCACGATGAACCAGGATTTGCCCGCCTTCGTCGTGATGATTACGGGCAACGGTCAGTCGCTGGCCGAGCGCCAGTGGGGTACGGGGTTTCTTCCCAGCAAGTACCAAGGGGTCAAGTTGCGATCGATCGGCGACCCGGTTCTATACGTCTCGAATCCTGCTGGCTTCGAGAGCTCGCAGCGGGCGCGATTCATCGAAGACCTCGAGCGGCTGAATCAGCTCGAGTTCGAAGCGACCCAGAATCCCGAGATCGCGACGCGGATCGCGCAGTACGAGATGGCGTTCCGGATGCAGACATCCGTGCCGGAACTGACGGACCTGTCCAAGGAGCCCGAGCACACATATGAGCTGTACGGTCCGGATTCCCGGCGGCCGGGAACCTACGCCGCCAATTGCCTGATGGCGCGCCGCCTCGCCGAGCGCGGCGTGCGATTCATCCAGGTCTACCATCGCGCGTGGGATCATCATTCCGGCTTGCCGAGGGCGATCCGCGCGACGTGCCAGCAGGTCGATCAACCGAGCGCGGGACTCGTTCAGGACTTGAAAGAACGAGGGCTCCTCGACGACACACTGGTGATCTGGGCGGGTGAATTTGGACGCACCGTGTATTCCCAGGGCAAACTGACGGCAGATGACTACGGGCGCGATCATCATCCGCGCGCCTTTACGATCTGGATGGCGGGCGGCGGCGTGAAGCCGGGCATCTCGCTCGGCGAAACCGATGACTACGGTTACAACATCACCGCCGACCCGGTACACGTACACGATCTGAATGCGACCGTCCTGCGCTGCCTGGGGATCGATCACACACGACTGACCTATAAATTCCAGGGGCGCAACTTCCGGCTGACCGATACCGGCGGGCGCGTGTTCCAGAAGGCGCTCAACTTCAACGCCGCCACGTAGTCTCCGGCATCAGCCACATGCTTATCGGTGTGCTGATGCCGCGCGCGTCAAGCGTTGCCTTCGAATCGGGCGAGCTCGATCGGCCGGCAACCGCCGCGGCTCGAGCAGCGCCGTGCTCGGGGGCCAATCGGTGCCTTTGGCCAGGTGCCACATGGAGCGGCATGTCCCGCACCAGAAGAAATCGACCTCTGGATCGTCGATCACTTCCGCGAGATCGATTACCGCGTGACTATTGCACTCCGGGCAGTGCGTCCGTGCTGTCATTCCGCGCACTCCTCACAACCGCGGGAGCTTCCACCTTCGCCGAAGGCTACCGTCGACAAGAGGGCCCCGATTAACGTGTTCGAGGAAATGGAGCTTACCCGATTCCTGTGTCGATTTGGGCGACGGACCGCAAGTAGTGTGCAAGGCGCTGTCTTCTAGGCTACCGCACGGAACTCATCGACTTCATTCCGCAGCACGCAGCGTGACGAGCAGAGGCCGCAGCAGCGTCGCCGCCGCCTGATGCCCCGACGGCCGCCAGTGGCCGTCGATGCCGGAGTAGAGATCCTCCCATCGAGATCCCTTCGTCTGCTCGTAGTAGTCAGCGAAGGGGATGTCCAGACGATCCAGCACGCCCAGGATCTCGCGATAGTCGCGAAGCTCGTCAGCGGCTTCCCCGGCGTACACACGCGCACTGGGAAACAGCATCACACCGAATGCCTTACCGTCCTTGCGAATTGTCCGATCCATCGCGCGGAGGATCGCATCCAGCTGGCCAATTCGATCCTTGATCGCAGCCTCCGACCTCCGCTCGACCAACCGGAACGGCAGCGAATTCAACGAGCCACTCATCTTGTTCGCGATTCGCTTCTCGATGAGAAACGATGGTGCCCGCCGCCGGCTCGCCAGCGTGAGCAGGCCGCTCCACCCAAAGGTCCCCATGACTGCACCACGCGGATCGAGGATCCGGTGTTCTGGCCAATCGATGACCGGAGGAACCGGCACGCCTTCCAGGCACAGCTCATGCCCGGTGCTCTCAGGATCGCAACGAATCAACCGTGGCCGGGGACCGCTCGCGCTGTCCACGGCGGCGTTGTCGGTCAGGTCATTCCCCGTGAACAGAGCCAGGATGACGATGTCGAACGGATGTTCGTGCCGGGTCAGCA
>JBKPNV010000178.1:0-2790 GCA_046732795.1 Acidobacteriota bacterium | reverse complement strand
GACGTCAAGCTCGTTCCATTCCACTACACATCGGCAGAGGCCGGCGTCCCCATTGCGCCGATTCCGGACTGGACGACGATCCGCGCGATCACCGGCACACCGTCAGACATGCTCGCCGCTCTCGACCGTCGCATTGAAGCGATGAACGACGAGGACAAGGTCGCCAATCTGCAGAATGCCTACGGCTACTACATCGACCGGAAGATGTGGGACGACGCTACCGATCTGTTCACCAGCGACGCCGTTCTCGAACTGGCCGACGTCGGCGTTTACGAGGGCCTGGCGAGCATCCGCCGATTCCACGAACGATCTGGCCCGCAAGGTTTGCGCTACGGTCAGCTGAACAATCGGCTGATCTTCAACCTTCTCGTCTCGATCCTTCCGGCCGGGCGAGAGGCGCGCACGCGCGGCGTCGTGTTCAACATGCTCGGTGATTACACGGCGGGCACCGCGTCGCTCGGGATCGACCTGATCGAAAACCGATTCGTCAGAGGCGCCGAGGGCATCTGGCGCATTCGCGAGATGCGCATCTTCCCGATCATGGCGACCGACTACTACCAGGGCTGGGCCAGGAGCCGGCTGGTGACCGCACCGGAGATCGGAGAACACGCGCCCGACAAGGCCGCGCCCGCCGCAGACAGAGGCACTCTCACAGACGGCGTAGTTCCGGACTTCTTCCTCAGTCATCCGGTCACGGGGAAGCCGGTGCAACTGCCCGCGGGCACGAAGATCGCTGGCGTTGCCGCGCTGCTTCCTCCGCCCGCCGCCATTCCAGATCTCATGCATCCGCCGCACGACATATCTACGGCGATCGCGGATGCGAGACGACGCCTCTCTCGCTCGATCGCGTATATCGCCGTGGACAACATCAGCCACGCCCTGGGCAACGACATCGACGACCAGCAGTGGCATGCGCTGGGCCAGCTCTTCGCCAAAGATGGCTGGCGCGCCAAGGCGGCCGTCGCCTTCTGTGTCGGTCCCGATCACGCAGAGGAATGCGAGCGCAACTACGATGGCGTCGCGGCGCTGCCACGTCAGGCCGCTCAGGGTCACTGGCTGATTCAACCGGTGATCGAGGTGGCGCCGGACGGCACGTCAGCCAAGATGCGCCATCGCCTGCTCCACATCGACGCGGCCGCGGAATCGCGCGGGTTCTCCGACGGCATGTATCCCAACAACGCCGCGAAGCTGGAAGACGGCATCTGGAAGCTCGATGTCATGGCTCCCGACCAGCCGTACTTCAGTTCCCCGAGCTTCAAGGACGGCTGGGCGCGCAAGGCCAGCGCTCCCGCATCGCGACCCGTCGTGAAGAACGCCGTTGAGCCGTTGAGGAACTTTCCCGCCGACATCCCGCGCAGCTCGATGCCGCTCCGTCATCATGGCTCATTGCCCGGAGACACCATTGTGTGGCCGGACATCAAGCCAATGTGGTTTGCCTATCGCAATCCCGTCAGCGGGCGTGTGCCACCCCTCTACTGTCCTGACCTCAAGACCTGCGAACGAGAGCTCGCGGCCAGTCGCTGACGGACGCGCGGCGCACGACGTGAAGTTGAATAGTGCTCATTGAGCATCGCCCGTGAACACGAACTTCTGAAGCCGCGAGCCGCCCAAATCTTCAGCCACGTAAAGATTGCCCTTTGAATCGGTCGCGATGTTGTGCGGTGACACGAATTGACCTGCCTGCCGACCGAGCCGACCGCACGATCCCACCTCCGCCAGCGTTTGCCGATCCAGAACCAGAATTACGTCTTCCGCCTGGTCGGCCACGTACAGGTATCGCTGTTCCGGACCGGCAGAGAACGCCAGCGAGGACACCGTGCCTGCGGCCTCGGGGCTGGCGCGACGGACGAACGCTTCTCTCACAAACTTCCCCTCGATCGTGAACACCTGGATGCGCCGGTTCAGCCTGTCGGCGACATATACGAATCCATCACGCGAAATACGCACGTGATGCACCTGGTTGAACTGGGGATCGCCCGGCCCTTGATTCGATATCGTCCTGGGAGCCGCATCGTCAGGTCTGTTGCCGTAGGCTCCCCAGTGCCGCTTGTAGGCACCGGTATCGGCATCGAACACAATGATCCGCCGGTTTCCGTACCCGTCTGCCACGAATACTTCATTGGTCGGCGGATAGACCGCCATGTCGGCAGGCTGGCCCAGATTCATTGTGTCGTTGCTCCCGGTTCCTTGCCCGCGACGTCCGATCTGCAAGAGGAACTTGCCGTGGCTGTCGAACTTGAGGATTTGGTTTTCAGTTGACCCGGGAGCGCCTCGTCCGGCAATCCAGACATTGTCCTTGTCGTCGACGAAAATCCCGTGCTCGTTGTTGGGGAGTGGCCATTCGTATCCGTTGCCGGGAGCACCTTCCCAGCTCTGGAGCAGCCGCCCCGAAGGATCGAACTGCATGACGACAGGCGCTGCCTTGCAGCACGCTTTTTTCATCGTCACGCCCGCGGCTCTGTGAACAATCCACACGCTGTCCTTAGAGTCAGTGGCGATGCCCGCCATGGCACCGAACATCCAATTGTCCGGAACGGTTGGCCAGGACGGTTCGACCTTACAAACAGGAGCGGGTCGTGGAGGAGGCGCGCCATTGGCAGGCGCCTGTGCCTGACCGTGCGCGCCACACAGCACTAACACCGAGCAGACTGACAACGTGCGCAACATCAAATGCCTCCGGCGTTATCGCTGCCCGACTGGCTTTTGGCCAGACGACACTTCGGCCTGTCCTGGCGAGAGGACGTGGAGACGCGACTTGAAGAGCCATCCCTTGGGTGTCTTCACGTAGAC
>JBKPNV010000177.1:0-17081 GCA_046732795.1 Acidobacteriota bacterium | reverse complement strand
GGCCGAGAGGCAGCCGAAACGATCCTGGATCTTATGGAGGTGTTCGATCAGCAAATCCCGGCGTCGGGGTGCGTCGCCGAGCAAGGAGCGAACCTCCTCGCCCGCCTGCGGATCGACAGCGCGGCCTTTTAATGTCCCTCGCACGCGGGAGCGCTTGCCTCTGGATCGGGTTTCGACAGTCATCAGGACGTTGCCCGCTTTAACGTAGGCTCGCCGGGTCCAAAGAACAGGACCAAGCCTACGTGGGTTAAATGCCCATGTTATCATCAGGTTAACCGCCTTCGCCCTTCGCAGGCTTTGGCCACTGAGATCATGTACGTCGAATTCCTGGGCATTCCGCGCGAGCGTGTCGGCGTATCCGAACTGCAGATAGAGGCCGAGACGCTCGGTCAGCTCCTCGGCACACTGGCACGGCAGTGCCCTGGGCTTGGTGAGCTCATCGCGGAAGATTGGCTGCACCCCTCGCTCGCGGCGAATCTGAACGGAGACGCATTCGTCCGCGATCCGGAGACGGCATTGTCCAAAGATGACCGGATCCTCCTCCTCTCCGCCGACGCGGGCGGCTAGCAGCCTGCCCATGCCATTCGGATATCACGGTTGCTACCTCCGCATTGATGTGACGGCGGGAAGCGCCGAACGCGTGCCGCTCGCTGAGGCGGTATTGCGTCACTACATCGGTGGCAGCGGTCTCGGCGCAAGACTGCTCCTGGACGAAGGCGCAGCGGTTACGGATCCGCTCTCGCCCGACGCGCCGCTTGTCTTCGCCTTCAGCCCGCTTGTCGGCAGTCCTCTCACCACGTCCGCCAAGTTCGCGGTCGTCAGTCGCAGTCCACTGACGGAGCGCTTCAATGACTCCCTCGCGAGCAGCGGCTTCGCCATCGCCGGCAAGCGATGCGGCTGTGACGCCATTGTCGTTGTTGGGCGGGCGCCCTCGCTCTCTGTGCTGATCATCGATGACGGAGAGATTCGGCTCGAGGCGGCCGACGATGTACGTGGTGATACGTGCCAGGCGACAGAGGAAAAACTGCGGGCCCGGCTCGGCACTGATTACCGAATTGCTTCAATAGGACCGGCCGGTGAGCGCGCTGTCCGCTACGCCACGATCTCGCATGATGGGCGGCACGCCGGCCGCGGCGGAAGCGGCGCGGTGCTCGGCAGCAAGAACATCAAGTCGATTGCCGTTCGCGGAACCCACTACTGTGAGTGGGCGCGCCCGCGCGAGCTGACGGAGTTGAGTCGCGACCTGTCGAAGCGATCGTTCGGTCCGGCAACGGCGAAGTACCGCGAGCTCGGCACGGCGACGAATCTCCTGACGTTCAATCGCCTGGGCACGTTGCCGACGCGTAACTTCCAAAGCGGGACGTTCGAAGACGCGGCGCAGATCTCGGCCGAACAACTCCGCGTCGAGCGGTCGCGGACGCGGGCGAGCTGCGTGGCATGCACGATCGGCTGCGAACACATCTACTCGACACGAGGGAGCTCCGTCCGCCTGGAGTACGAGAGCCTCTTCGCGCTCGGCTCGTTGTGCGGCGTTGCCGATAGCGACGCGGTGCTCCACGCGTCACTGCGATGCGATGAACTCGGTATCGACACAATCAGCGCGGGCGGCACGATTGCGTTCGCGATGGAATGTGTCGAGCGTGGTGTGCTCGACGAACCCTGGCTGACATTCGGCAGCGGCGACGCCGTGCTCACGGCCATCGACCTGATCGGCCGGCGCGAAGGAATCGGCCAGCTCCTCGCGGAGGGCAGCCGCCGGGCGGCGGAGCTCATTGGCCACGGCACTCTTGCGTTCGCGCCTCAGGTCAAAGGCCTCGAAATTCCCGGCTACGAGCCGCGCGCGCTCCAGACGATGGCCCTGGGTTTTGCCGTCGGCGCCCGCGGCGCCGATCACAATCGCAGCGGCGCCTATGAAGTGGACTTCTCGGAGAAGGTCGATCGCCGGAATGCCACGCTCGGCTCGGTGGGTTACGCCATCGAGACCGAAGACAAGGCGGCCTTGATGGACTCCTTGATCTTGTGCAAGTTCCTGCGCGGGGTGTTCACCGATTTCCACGCCGAGGCTGCCGAAATGCTGCAGGCGGTCACCGGCTGGGATGTCACCGCCGACGAGCTTCGCGAGACTGCGCGACGCATCGTTGCCGCAAAACGGCAAGTCAATCTGCTCGCCGGGTGGACGCCTGAGGAAGACACCCTCCCCGATCGATTTCTCGACGCACCGCTTTCAACCGATCCCGGCGCGCTACTCACGCGCCAGCGCTTGCAGGAACTCGTTGCGGAGTACCACCGGCAACGGGGGTGGTAGTCCATTGTTGATTTGCTGATCTTTGATTGTTGATTCGTTGGTGATTGAGGATTGTTGATTGGAGACTGATCACAAATCGTGGGCCTAATCAACAATCAGCAATCTCCAATCAACAACGGATTCGATAATCAAGGATCCCCAAATCACCAATGCTGTTACTTCCCACTCGAGGGCAGCGCGAAGCTCAGTATCAGATCCCCGCCCCTGCGTCCTCTCTCGCCGCCGCCCGATGCGACGGCGACGTATTGCTCGCCGTTGGCCATGTAGACGGAAGGAGATCCGAACACGCCGGATCCCGTGTTGAATTTCCACAGCAGCTGCCCGCTCTTCGCATCGAACGCGAAGAAGTAACCGGCCGTGTTACTCCCGCTGCCGACGAAGACGACGCCGCCAGCCGTCACGACCGAGCCCGCTTGTCCGTATCCGTCGTACACGTGTTGCCACTTCAGTTCGCCAGTTGTCGGATCGAAGGCGGAGAAGTATCCCTTTGGCGGGCGTCCGGCATTGAGTGGGTCATCGATCGCATTCACGTAGAGAAGGCCTGTTCGCGGACTGTACGACAACGACCCGTAGTTTGCGCCGCCGCCCATCCCCGGCGCGATGATGTAGGTGGGTGCCGGTGGTGTGAAGGCCGGCATTGCCTTGAACTTCGCCAGGCGCTCCGGCGGGATTTCCACGGGGAACGTCGGTGACACCGGGCTCATCGGCTTTCCCGATGCCGTGTGCGGAATCGGCTGCGTAGGCCAGGGCTGCTCTCCCTGAAGCGCCGTCTCTGTCGGCACAGGCATTTCCTTGATCGGATGCACGGGCTCGCCGGTTTCGCGGTTCAGGATGTAGAGATAGCCGTTCTTGCTCGCTTCCGCGACGGCTTTGACACGCCTCCCTCGCACCTGCATGTCGAAGAGGATCGGCGGGCCGCCAGAGTCGTAATCCCACACGTCGTGATGCGTCTGCTGGAAGTACCACGCCAGCTTGCCCGTGTCGAGCGCGAGGGCGATGATCGAATCCGTGAAGAGGTTCTGTCCAGCGCGCTTGCGGCTGTCGCCGAACGGATTGCCCACGGCCACGTAGAGCAGCCCCAACTCCGGATCGATGGCCGGTGTTTCCCAGATGCCGCCGCCATTGCGTTCGCCGCCCACCCATGTCGGACCCGCAATCTCCCATCCCTGATCTTTTTCGTCTTGCGGAACCGTATTGAAGTGCCAGAGAACCTTGCCCGTCTTCGCCTCGACGGCGAAGACGTGTCCACCCGGGATGTGGCTCTCGCTGCGAGTGCTTCCGATATAGAGCACGCCCTTGTGCACCTGCGGCGCCGTCGTGAACCAATAGCCCATGCTGATCGCCGTTTTGGCGTCCGGGTATCTGGTCTTGAGCACATCGAGGATGACGCTTGCCTGACCGTTCTTGCCGAAGCCGGGAACTGGCTTGCCGGTCTTGGCGTCGAGCGCGAACAGGAACGAGCCGCCGGCGACGTAGACGACGCCGTCGGCATAGCAGACGCCGCGGTTGCGGAAGACGTAACCCTCGGACCTCCCGCCTCCGAGCAGACTGGTGACGTCATAGGTCCACAGCAAGTGACCATCGACGGCATCCACCGCGTAGACGCTGCCGCGGGAGTCGGTTACATACATCACATCGTCCACGATGATGGGCGTCGTCTGATTGCTCACGCCGTCGATGACGCCGTGCTGGAAGAGCCATCGAGGCGTGAGCGTCTTCACGTTGGACGTATTGATCTGATCCAGCGTCGAGTATCGAGTGCCGGCGAGATCGAGATTGTGGAGCGGCCAGTTCACCGACGGTCCTTGCTGGGCCGACGAGGGCAGCAGACCCGAGATCGCCAGCGCGCCAAGGACGGCTGCGAACGTAAAGCGCTTCGTCGTCATGGGTGCTCCAGTTTTGATGGTGGCATGATAGCCGCGATAGACTTCGCACCATCGATGCGTCGTTCGACGCGCCTCGGTCCTTGCGAGAGCTGTTCGACGGAATGCCTCTACGAGCCGACGCATTCTGTCCATATAATGTCGCGCTGATGGCCCTTCAGACCGGTACCCGCGTGGGCCCTTACGAGATCGTAGCGTCCCTCGGTGCCGGTGGCATGGGCGAAGTCTACCGCGCCCGAGACTACAAGCTCGATCGCGATGTCGCCATCAAGGTACTGCCCGGTCACCTCGCGGCCGATCCGAGTGCGCTTGCACGTTTCGAGCGCGAGGCCAAAGCCGTGGCGGCACTCTCGCACCCCAACATCCTCGCCATTTTCGACTTCGGGCAGGAGCACGGCACAGCCTACGCCGTTACCGAGTTCCTCGATGGTGTGACACTTCGAGAGAAGCTCGGACAGACACCAGCGCCGGGATCGGGAACCGGCGGACAAGGCGAGGCGGGTAGTGGCCGGCGCACGGGGATGTCGATCCGCAAGGCACTCGACTACGCGGTGCAGATTGCACGGGGACTGGCCGCGGCGCACGAAAAGGGAATTGTTCACCGCGATCTCAAACCGGAAAACATCTTCGTGACCGCCTCCGGTCAGGTGAAGATTCTCGACTTCGGTCTCGCCCGACGGTTGCACGCACTCGCGGCCTCGGACACGATGTCGCCGACGATTGGTCGATTCACGGATCCGGGCACAGTGTTGGGGACCGTCGGCTATATGTCGCCGGAGCAGGTACGTGGTGAGCCCGGCGATCATCGATCGGACATTTTTTCGTTCGGCGCCGTGTTGTACGAGCTCGTGTCCGGTCGGCGTGCCTTTCAACGCTCGACCGCCGCCGAGACGATGACCGCGATTCTGCGAGAAGAGGCGCCGCCGCTGGCCGACCACGTTTCGGGCGGGCTCCCGCCAGTGCTCGGGCACATCGTGCAGCACTGCCTGGAGAAGTCACCGGGCGAGCGTTTTCAAAGCGCGAGCGATATTGCCTTCGCGCTCCAGGCTCTCTCCGGCTCGTCGCCGTCGATCGAACGCTCGCTGGCCGTCGTGCCTGGCGCCAGGAGGCGCTGGCTGTGGCTGGCGGCGGCCGTCATCGCGGCGGCGGCGATTGCGATTGCCGGATTCGTCGCAGGGCGCCTGAATGTGACCCCGCCCTCAGCGGTGTCGTTCACGCCGCTCACATACGTGGATCAGACAATCTTTCGAGGGCTCTTCGCGCCCGACGGCAAGACAATCGTTTTCAGCGCAACGCTCAACGGGGTCACCGATGACGTCGAGCTCTTTACGCTCAGCGCTGATTATCCAGAGCCAAGACCGCTCGGCCTTCGCAACACCCAGCTACTTTCTGTCTCGGCAAGAGGCGAACTCGCCGTGCTGACCAAAGTACGGTTTCTCAGTCATCGTCTTTTCGAGGGGACCTTGGCGCGCGCTCCGCTCGGAGGCGGCGCGCCTCGCGAGATTCTCGAGCACGTGCGCGAGGCCGATTGGGCACCCGACGGCGAGGCACTTGCGATCATCCGTGATGTCAGCGGCATTGATCGGCTCGAGTTCCCCATCGGCAAGGTTCTCTATGAGTCCTCCGGATATCTGAGCGACCTCCGTGTATCTCCGGCCGGAGATCGGATTGCGTTTCTGGAGCATCCACTCCGGTATGACGATCGCGGCGGAGTAGCTGTGGTCGATCTGACCGGAAGGAAGACAACGCTAACCGACGGCTATTGGGGGCTCGAGGGACTCGCGTGGTCAAAGGACGGCCGAGAAGTATTGTTTGCGGCCGGCCTGAGCTACGCGCAATTCATGATCTACGGAGTAACGCTTACGGGGGAGCGTCGCCAGGCGCTCGAGAGTGCCGGAGGTCTCACGATCTACGACATCGCCGCGGACGGGCGATGGCTGGCAGCGCGCGATGACATCAGTCGCAACATGTTCGTCAAGGCGCCTGGTGCGGCGGCCGAAGCCAACCTGTCCTGGCTGGACTTCTCGTCACCGGTGAGACTGACGAAAGACGGGCGGACGCTCCTCTTTACGGAGGAGAGCGGTGCCGTCGGTTCCAACTACGCCGTGTGTCTTCGCGCGACTGATGGCTCACCGGTTGTGAAGCTCGGCGAAGGCACGGCTGCCGATCTGTCTCCGGATGGCCGATTTGCTCTGGGCATCGTCCAGCGCACAGCTCGCGACGAGCTGATGTTGTACCCAACGGGAGCGGGTGAACCGCGCGGTCTGGATCCAGGCCCGATCGAGCGATACATCGACGCACGTTGGTTTCCCGACGGTGCTCGGGTCGTTGTCTGCGGCAATGGCTCGGGTGTCCCGAATCGATGCTATGTGCAGGACACCAAGGGCGGACCCCCGCAGCCGATCACTCCCGAGCGGACCGACAATGCATGGCCGTCACCAGACGGGGCCAGTCTGCTGGTGCACCAGACTCGTGTCGGCACCGCAGAAGAGAGCGAGGCCGCCTTCGCCGTGTATCCCATTGCTGGCGGCGCCCCGCGGCCGATACGGTGGCTTCGCGACGGCGCTGACGCGATTGTTGCGTGGAACCCGGATGGGAAATCGCTACTCGTGTCGTTTCAGGAGGGAACGACGCTCACTCTCTCACGCGTCGATCTGGCGACGGGCAGACGGGACTTCCTGAGAGCACTGAGCGCTGGCAGTGCCAGTGGGAGGACTCGTGTGAGGTCGCTTGTCGTCGCCGACGATCCGGACGTGTACGCGTACGAGGTGGCTCGACAATTATCCCGGATGTTTCTCATCCGTGGCGTCCAATCGAAATAGATCGATCACATCACGCTCGATCGTGAAATCCAATTCAGTACCGTCGTTTCAACTGCCGCATCAAGTCGAACTTGGCGGTGTCAGCGACCGCCATGACGGCCATGACTCCCGCCTGCACCGGATCGCTGACGACGAGGTCTGCGGCATCGGGCACGCTGCCGGCCATGTTCAACGAGATGACGCGCAGGCCATGTGCACGCACTTCTTCGACCGCCCGCGTGATCTCGCCGCCCATGATCGATCCTGCCAGCACCAGCAGCTTGACGCGTGGGAGGCGCATGACGGCACGGACGGCGGCGGCCAGTTCCTGTTCGCCGACGAGCGGGATCGTGTCGATCGAGATCCGCTCGCCACGTATGTTGTGGCGGTCAGCCTCGCTGATGGCGCCCATCGCCACTTGTCCGACCTGCGCGCCGCCGCCCATGACGATGATGCGCTTACCGTAGATCTTGGCGGACGATGGCGTTTCCTCGACACGCTCGACGCCGGCTACGCCCTTGAGGCCCTCGATGGCCGGCTGTGCCCGCTCGTCGGGAATCGTGACCTCGAAGTAGATTCCCGTTGTCGGGCTGCCCGGATGGATGTCGACGTGCGTGATGTTGGCGTCGTGATCTGCGAGGACGGTCGTCAGGGCAGACATCATGCCGGGACGATCGAAGGCGGTGACGAGGATGGCGTGCGCGCTCATGTACTCCCCAAACTATAATTCCACCACCATGAAACAGATCGGGTTCGTAGTGTGTGTATTACTCGTCGCGGTGCTTCGTCCCGGCGAAGCGGCTGCTCAGGGGCAACCGAACATGTATGGACCGACCATCACGGCCGACCAGGCCAAGAGCGTCGCTGCAGCGGCGGTTGCCGAGGCGCGGAAGAACCAGTGGACCATGGCGGTGGCCATCGTCGATCCTGCCGGCGATCTCGTGTACTTCGAGAAGATGGACAACACGCAGGTGGGAAGCATCGACGTCGCGATCGCAAAGGCGCGCGCCTCTGCGCGTTTCAAGCGGCCGACCAAAGCATTTCAGGACGCGCTTGCCGCGGGCGGCGAGGGCTGGCGGATCCTCTCGCTCGAGGGCGCAGTCGCGGTCGAGGGCGGTGTCCCGCTGATCGTCGGCGGCAAGATCATCGGCGCGATCGGCGCATCGGGTGGTGCCTCGCAACAGGACGGCATGACGGCGGCGGCCGGCGCCGGCACGTTGAAATAACACGACAGCGTAGGCCGGGTCTTGTCCTTTAGACCCGGCTCACACATTTGTTTGCTCTTTCTGGACCCGGCGTGCATGTGGTCACAGGCGGGTCCAGAGAACAGGAGCCGCCCTACGCGTGTCAGGAACAGGACCCGGCACTACGCGCGAAGTGAGTGCAGCACGTTATCCAGCGCGCTCGGTCGCGACTGATGGGCATGATGTTCGAGGAAGTCGATCACCTGGCGACGACACTCGTGATAACGAGGATGGTCGAGGACAGCGGCGCGTGATCGCGGCCGCGGAAATGGAACCGTCAGTACCTCGCCGACCGACGCCTCAGGTCCGTCGGTCATGAGAACGAGCCGGTCCGCGAGATAGAGCGCCTCGTCGATGTCGTGCGTCACCATCACCACGGTTTTGCCGGATCGCTCCCACACGCGCAGCAGAATGTCCTGCAGATCGAAGCGCGTAAGCGAATCGAGTTGGGAGAACGGCTCATCGAGCAGCAGGAACCGGGGTTCGACGGCGAGCGCGCGCGCCAGCGACACGCACTGCTGCGTTCCCAGTGATAACTGCGGCGGCAACTGATCTCCCGCATCGGCGATCCCAACGAGGTCCAGATAATGGTTGGCGGCGTCGGCAATCTCGCGCCGGGTTCTCTTGACGGTGCCTTGGGACGCGCCGAGCTCGACGTTCTGACGCGCCGTGAGCCACGGCAGCAGACAGGGCGACTGAAAGACGATCGCCCGCTCCGCTCCAGGCGCGTCGACCTCGGTCCCGTCGATGACGACGCCTCCGTACGTCGCGGTATCGAGACCGGCCACGATCGAGAGGACAGTCGACTTGCCACAGCCCGAGTGGCCGAGAATCGCCACGAACTCGCCCGTTTCAATCAGCGCATTGACGTCTTTCACGGCGATGAACGGCCCTGCCGGCGCCGGAAATACTTTTGTCAACCCGGTAAGTTCCAGCGGAACGCTCATGGCATCTCCTTGACTACTGCCTGGAGAACGCGCGAGACAGGGCCGGGTTCGCTCGCGACCTTCCGCAGCCGTCCCGGCGACGCCGTCAGTGTGGCGACGACGTGCGCGCGAACGCGGGTCGCCAGTTCGTCGTGTGCGAGTTGTCCAACGGTGCGCGGACGTGGCAGCTCCACGGGAATCGACGCGCTGAGCGTTGCAGGTGGCCCAGGCACGATCGGCACGATCCGATCGGACAGCAGGATCGCTTCTTCGACGTTATTGGTGATCATCACCGTCGTCACCCGCTGGTTGGTTTGCGATCCGAGACCGGCGAGCTCCTGTTGCAGCGTTTCGCGCGTCAGCGCGTCGAGCGCGCCGAAGGGGTCGTCCAGGAAAAGGACCCGCGGCTCGGTGGCCACGGCGCGTGCGATCGCGACCCGTTGACGCATGCCGCCCGACAGCTGACGCGGCCGGCGATTGACCGCGTTGGCGAGGCCCACCTTACCCAGCGCATCATGTGCCCGCGTGATCTGCTGGTCGCGGGTCGAATCGGGAAAGGCGGCCGCGACGGCGAGCCGCACGTTCTCGAGCGCCGTGAACCAGGGGAGCAGCGAGTAGTTCTGAAACACGAACGCGGCATGGCGATGAACGCCACGGACCGGTTCGCCGTCAATCACGATGGTGCCGCGATCGGGCATCGTCAAACCGGCGAGCAGGCTGAGCAGCGTCGACTTGCCGCTGCCCATGGCGCCGACGATCGAGACGAACTCGCCTTGCTCGACGTCGAGCGACACATCACGCAGCACGTGCCGCGTTGTGCCGCTGGCGGCGAATGATTTCTGGATCCCGCGAACCTCAATGAACGCCAATTACCCTCCCGTGAGGGGGTCGGGAGTCATTTGTTGAGGACACTCCAGACGAGACGCGCAAGCAGAATGTCCTGATCAAATGACTCCCGACCCCATTTACACCGTCCTCAGCTTCGCTTCCGCGAAGCCCATCAGACGATCGAGCGCAAAGCCGACGACGCCAATGGTGATGATGGCCAGCAGGATATGGGCGTAGACGAGGCTGTTGTATTCCTGCCAGAGGAATCCGCCGACGCCTGGCGTGCCGGTCAACATCTCGCTCGCCACGATCACCAGCCAGGCGATCCCGAGACTCAGGCGATAACCGGTGAACATATAGGGAAGCGTCGCCGGCACGATGATCTTCGTGAAGGTCGTCATCTTCGACAGTCGCAGCACGCGCGCGACGTTCCAGTAGTCCTGCGGGATCGCGCGCACCCCGAGCATCGTGTTGATGACGGTCGGCCACATCGAGCAGACCGCGATGGCGAAGAGCGCGGCAGGCTCGGACTTCTGGAAGAGCACCAGCCCGAGCGGCAGCCACGCGAGCGGAGAGATCGGACGAAGCACCTGCATGATCGGGTCGAACATCCGCGTAAGCGTGGACGAGACCCCGAGCAGGAACCCGACCGGTGTGGCGATCGCGATGCCGAGCAGGAATCCCTGCCCGACCCGCATCAGGCTGTAGTAGGCGAGCAGCAGAATGCCCTGGTCGGTTTCGCCGCGCTTGCTGAGCGGTTCAAGGATATACAGCTTGCTCTCTTCCCATGTGCGCGCCGGTGACGGCAGATCGGACACCATTCGACTGGCGATCCACCACACCGCGAGCGCGAGCGCGATGCCGCAGAGCGGCAGGAGGAGATTGACGATGCGTTTGGTCATTCATTCCGTTTCCGCGGAGGCTGAAGCCTCCGCTCTACGTGTTCGTAGCGCGCGAGTTCAGCCCACGCGATCTCCACTGGCAATCGAATTGACGGCAAACGAGCGGGCGTATTTGTCTGGATCCTTTCCGTCGCACACGCCGTCGAAGAGCGAGATCGACTGCTCCTCCGTCACCTTCACGGCGACGCCCATTTCCTTCATCGCCTCCAGATAGAGATCCGATCGCAGCACGCGCTTCGGGATGCCGGCGTAGTCGGGTGCCCCCTTCGTCATCCCCCAGCGGCGGAACTGCGTGAGCCACCACGTCGCGTAGATCTGATGTGGGTAGTTGCAGTTGCGGTTCGAGTAGATCATGTAGAACGGATCCTGCTCGACGCGTCCATCGCCGTACTCGTACTTGCCCATCAGCCGCTCGAGGATGATCGCGGGCGGGCAGTTGATGTACGCGGGTCGCGAGATGACCTCGGCGAACTTCGGCCGGTTCTCCATCTTGTCGAGATCGACGCTCGCCAGGTGCAACGCTTTGAGGATCGCCTTGACGGTTCGCGGATTCTTCGTCGCGAACTCCTCGGTGAAGGCGCACACCTTTTCCGGATGGTCCTTCCACATCTGCTGCGTCGTGACCACGGTGAAGCCGATGCCATCTTCGATTGCGCGGTTGTTCCACGGCTCGCCCACGCAAAATCCGTCCATCTTGTCGACCTTCATGTTGGCGACCATCTGCGACGGCGGGATGGTGATGAGGCTGACGTCCTTATCGGGGTGCACGCCGCCGGCAGCGAGCCAGTAGCGGATCCACATCGCGTGCGTTCCCGGCGGGAATGTCATCGCAAACGCGAGCGGCTCGCCAGAGGCTTTCGCTTTGTCAGCGAGCGGCTTGACGTCGGCCGGCTTGCGCACGCCGGCCTGTTTCAGCTTGTTGTTCAGCGTAATGGCCTGACCATTGCGATTGAGCAGCCACGGGATCACCATCGGCTTCACCGGCGACCCAGCCAGCCCCATCGTCGACGCCAGCGGCATGCCGATGAGCATGTGCGTCGCCTGGTTCTCCCCGAGCGACAGCTTGTCTCTGATCACGGCCCAGGATGCTTCCTTCGAGATCACCGACTCGATGCCGAACTTCTTGAAGTAGCCGAGCTCGTGCGCCATCACGATCGGCGCGCAGTCGGTCAGCGCGATGATGCCGAAGCGAATCGTCTTCGTCTCCGGCCCATCGTCTGCGTAGACTCCGCCGACCCAACCCTTGGGCAGTCCGGACATCAGCATGCCGGCCGTCGTGGCGGCGGATTTGATAAACGCTCGTCGTGTCTTCATCTATTTGTCCGCGAGGAAAACGTACGTGGCCATGACGTAGGGGTAACTGTAAGAAGCGCCCGGTGTGGCTTCCTTCAGAAAGGCGCCGCTGATGATGTAGGCGTAGCCTCCCGCCAGTTGAAGTTGAGGCGTGATCGATCGCGTGACCTGCACATCGATTTCCTGTCCGACGTGTGTGGTGATGGCGCCGCCGGCCACGCGGGGAACGAGAAGGGCACCACTCGCGGAGTAGAGACCGTCGGTATTGCTCGCGAGCCACCAGGAGTGATAGTTCAGCGAAATGGGGGTCGCCTTGATCGGCGAGACCTCGATGCCTTCACGCAGGTGGTGGATGTTGCGCCAGCCGATCTGGTCCGCAAGCCCCAACTTGTCATGTCCGGTTGGGTAGAGCTGATCGAACGTCTGACGCGTGCCGTCGTTGGCGACCTCATCGCCGGTCGCGAAGTTGTATTCGGACGTGACCTTGGGTGTCGACCATCCCGGTAAAGACGCGCGCAATTGCCAGTGGCCCGCCCACGCGTTGATAGAGTCCTGCGCGAGTCCGCCTCTCTGCAGGGCCATCTCTACGCCGTAGTCGAGCCGCGCCGGCAACTGACCGGCGACGCGTGTGCCGATCGTTGTCTGCGAGAGCGTGCCGAATGCGCCGAGCTCGCTCCTGATGTTGACGTCACGTCGCCAGAACACGTACGGCTCGACCGTCGCCCTGGGCAGCAGCTTGGTCGACGTCGCGTACGCGCCGGCGAGTCGATTGCCATTGCCGCTCTTGTCGAAGTCATTCGGCAAGCTGCGCACGAGCGATGCGCCGAAGAGATCGACTTGAAAGAGTGGAGCGCGCAGGATGACTTTCGCGGCATCCCAGCTGCGCCCGGTATTCACCCACGGCAGCGAGCCGAGGAGACGCGAGTCGCCGTAAACCAATTCCTGGCGTCCGAGTCGAAACGCTACCGAGGCCTTGGCATCGCCCACGTCCGCGAACGCAGTACGGAGGTCGAATGGTCCGCGGAAGGGCGCGGTCGTTGGCCCCACCTCCTTGTCCGCCACGCGGGCATCCTGAAGGTTGGCTTGAAACCCGAGGTGCTTGTTCGCCGTAACGGCCACGTTGAACCGGAATCGGGTGAGCGCGTAGGCATCGTCACGTCCCTCGATGAAATTGCTGTTTTCGACGCCTTCGAAGCGCTCGCGAAACTCGCCGCGCACGCGCAGCCACGACGGCATCACTTCGTTCGCTCGATTGAAGATAGGAGGCCGTTGCGCCGCCGGCCGTGGCGGTGTCGGTTGAGTAACTGGTGGCGGCGTCTGCGTCGCCTGTGGAGCCGACGCGATCTCGGTTGGTATGCCGGCCTGTGCCGCTGCGATGGTCGAAGTCGCCAAGACGATCAGGAGCACTATTGGCAGAATCCGGCTGAAGCCGGACGCTACGGTCGGAGGACAGATCACACGCAAGCTCCCGCTCCGAATTCGATCTGGTGAATCACAAAGGGAGGCGACGTGGCCGGTCCCGTGAGGGCGTCGAAGCCGTCGCGTTGCGTAAGAGCAAGTCGCGTTCCGTCACGTGCACACCTGTGACGGAAAGCTCCAGAGGTCGGCTAACGCGCGCGCGGATATGAAGTGCGGATCGTTTTTCAAACAAGGCGCAACCCCTCGACACAGTTCTGTTGCGACTTTCTCATTCACGACAAATACGTAGGCGCCGCTTGTTCGTCTGGAAGCGACTCGTGAAAGGTCCCGTCACGCGCGTGTGATGCCGAAACGTCGGTCCAGGGACGACTCCGCGGCCACCAGAAATTGAAATCAACATCTGTCGAATCAGTGTGTTAGCTGGAAGCGCGTTGTTTGTGCACAAATGTGATGTTCGCGATGGCGAGCAACATTCGCGTAGCCTCGCGGCCCCTTGTGGTGAAGGGATGCGGCGTGTATCTTCGAGATGGATGCACGCTCGGTCGCGTGCATCCTGAAGCCAGTATCACTGGCCCCGTCTCTTGAGGCGCCGCGCTCGTTCCATGTGAGAGCGAGTGTTCTGCGCGCGCCGAACCGTAGTGCCGGAATCCCCGGCTGCCTTGTCCACCGTAGCGCGTAGCGCGAAGGTGGGCCTGTCCCGCCGTAGCGCGGATGCGCGAAGGCGGAAGCTCCACGACGAGTCTCGGGTCCGACACGACGCCTGTCGCGCCGTGCACGCACGAACGTTGCAAAGAGGATCGCGGAGTCGCCTGGATGTCGACGCTGCCACTGTTGACCCGTGTGAAGGAGGACGACGTCACCTTTGCGCTGACCAAGCGCCGAGGGAAGCTGCTGCCTATTGTCACGGGCGCTGAGGCGCCGGTTCTCCGCGCGCTGACAGGTCCGGCGGAAGAGGCGCCCATGCCGCTCCGCGCGCCCAATCCCGGCGAGCAGTACCGCTTCCACGTCGACATGGGCAAGTGCATCGGGTGCAAGTGCTGTGTGGTCGCCTGTAACGAGCAGAACGGCAACCCGGCGTCGATCAACTGGCGGCGGGTTCAAGAGATCGAAGGCGGCTGGTTCCCGATGACGTCGCGTTCGTTTCTCTCGATGGGATGCAATCACTGCCTCGATCCGACGTGTCTGCGCGGATGTCCCGTTGACGCCTATTCGAAGGATTCCGTCACCGGCATCGTGCGGCATAGCGCCGATACCTGCATCGGCTGTCAGTACTGCACGTGGAACTGCTCCTACGGTGTCCCGCAGTACAACCCCGAGCGCGGAGTGGTCGGAAAATGCGACATGTGCCATGGCCGTCTCTCCCACGGAGAGACGCCGGCCTGCGTGAGCGCATGTCCTCAAGGCGCGATCGCGATCGAAATCGTGAACGTCGCCGCGTGGCAGTCATCGATCGCGGCAAGCCGCTCGAACGCCGGCCTGCCCCATGGTGACCAGAGTCTTTCGACGACGCGAGTCACCCTGCCCGAGGCGCTCCCGCCCAATGCGACGCCGGTGAACGTCACCAACGTGGTGCCCGAGCAGCCGCACTGGCCACTCGTCGTGATGACGGTGTTGACACAAATGGCGGTTGGCGCGTTCACGACGATCTGGCTTCTTCAATTGCTGAACGCGTCCGCTCATCTCGGGGTGGCTGCGCTGGCGTCGCTGCTCGTCGGCGGCCTTGCGCTCTCGGCGTCGACACTTCACCTCGGACGACCCATTCATGCGTATCGCGCCATCCGTATGTGGCGCAGGTCGTGGTTGAGCCGGGAGGTGCTGCTCTTTTCGGCTTTCTCGGGAGTTGCGGGTGTGTACGCCGCGATGCTGTGGTTTGGGCTGCCGGGAAGCACCGCAGTTGGCGCGGGGACCGTACTGCTCGGTGTTGCCGGTGTCACGTCGAGCGCGTGCATCTATCGCGTCCCGTCGCGACCTGCGTGGAACACTTCTTACACGCTGTTGCAGTTCAACCTGACTGCCGCCGTTCTCGGGCCATTGTTTGCGGCGGGTGTCGCCGGCGGCAACCTTCCCTGGCTCGCGATCGGCGCCACAACGATGGCCGGCGCGCAGTTCGTTCTGCTCGCGCTGCGTTTCTTCCGTTGCATCTCCTCCGACAGCCTCGAGCTTCGCGGCACGGCGCGGCTGCTCTCCACTGTGCTCAAGGGCCGCCTCATTCTTCGCGGCGCGCTGCTGGCGACTGGAGCCATTGCCATCCCGTTGCTCGTCGCCGGCTCCGGTTCGGGCACGGCCGGCTTCGCCGGCGCGGCTTCGGCGCCCGGGGAAGCCGGCAACTCCGTTCTCCTTTTCGCGCTTCTGATTGCGGTCGCGGGTGAGATCGTCGGTCGCTACCTGTTCTTCGTCAGCGTCGTTCCCAAGCATCTCGCGGCGCCGTATATCGCGTCCGCAAGTGAGGCCACATGACCCTGAAGCGACTCCTCGGGCTTGACACTCGAGCCGACCGCTACTCGTACGCAGTCGACCGTGTGGCCGGGTACGTCTCCTCGCAGCGGGTCCCCGAGAAGTGGGTCGCCACCACGTGTGGGTACTGCTCGGTTGGTTGCGGCATGTTCATCGGCGTCAAAGGAGGCCGCGCGGTGTCGGTACGCGGCAACCCGGACCATCCGGTCAATCGCGGCATGCTCTGCCCGAAGGGACTCTCCGAACACCACACGATTGCGGCTGACAACCGCGCCCGGCATCCATTGCTCAAGCGCGACGGTGTCATGGGCCGTGTGAGCTGGGACGAGGCGTTCTCGACGATGGCGGCGAGGTTTCGCGAAACGCAGGCGCGGTACGGCCCCGGCTCGATCGGCGTCATCAGCACTGGTCAGCTCGTGACCGAGGAGTTCTACGCCCTTGGCAAGCTCGTGCAGCTCGGGATCGGTACGCCGAACATCGATGGCAATACGACGCTCTGCATGGCGACGGCCGTCTCCGGCTACAAGCGTTCGTTCGGCAGCGATGGTCCGCCCGGAGCCTACGAGGATCTCGAGCGCGCCGACGTCATCATCCTGATCGGGGCGAATGTCGCGGAGAACCATCCGATCCTGTGCTGGCGTCTTCGATCGAATCCGAACGCCACGCTCATCGTCGTCGATCCACGCGTGACCAAGACGGCAATGCTGGCAGATCTGCATCTGCCGCTGAAGCCGCGTTCCGATCTGGCGCTCATCAACGGATTCATCCACTTCGTGATCGAGAACGACCTCATCGATCGCGAGTACGTCGCCAATCACACCAGCGGCTTCGAGGCGCTCCGCGAGTCGGTACGCGACTACACGCCCGAGCGGGTCGCCGAGATCACTGGTCTCTCCGTCGATCTCGTTTGCCGTACGGCCTGGACCTACGCGCGTGCGCGCGCGGGATTCATCGGCTGGACGATGGGCGTGAATCACAGCACCAAGGGCACAGAGACGGTCAATGCGATCAACAACCTCGCGTTGA
>JBKPNV010000176.1:0-19178 GCA_046732795.1 Acidobacteriota bacterium | reverse complement strand
GCGATGTGTTCGTGGCCGACGAGGGTATCGGTCAGATCGTCGGCAATCTGAGCGTCGACAACAAACTGATGACGCTGCGATTCGAGGCGGCCTCGCCGCGCCTCGCGGTGTCCGGATCCGGCCGCATCGCGCTGACGCCCGAACTCGACGCGGAGTTGACGATCACTGTCAGCGATACGTCGCTCGATCCGTATGTGCGCGCGTTCCAACCGCAACTCTCCCCGTATACCACGGCCGTCGCCAGCGGCTCCGTCCGCGTCGTCGGCGAGTTGGCCGACGTCGATCATCTCCTGGTCGATGCCACGGTCGAGCGACTCGACCTCCGGCTGTTCGACTACGCGCTGCGCAACGCCAGACCGATTCGCATCGCGCTGGATCGTCATGCCGTCCGTGTGACCGATATGCGCCTCGCGGGTGAGGACACGCAGCTCGATGTCTCGGGGGTGGTCAACCTGCACGATTCCCGAATCGCCGTGCGCATGACCGGCGATGCCAACCTCGCCGTGCTGCAGGGCTTCGTCGGCAACGTCAAGAGCTCCGGCATGGCAGCGTTGTCCGCCACCCTCGAGGGACCGCTCGACGATCCCGCTGTCAGCGGCACCCTCGACATCACCAATGGCCGTGTGCGCTACTTCGCACTGCCGCACGCGCTCGAGAACATCACCGGCAAACTGCAGTTCGACACTCGCGGTGTGACGCTTGACGGGCTGACGGGCCGTCTCGCGCGCGGCGATGTGGCATTTGGCGGCCGCATCGATAAGCAAGGCTATATGCCAGGCCAGATCGATATCAGGATGATCGGGACCGGCATGCGACTTCGCCTTACCGAAGGAATGCAGTCGCTGGTCGATGCCCAGCTGTCGCTGCAGGGCACGATGCAGGCGGCAACGCTTTCGGGTCGTGTTACCGTGAACGACGCCGTCTACGTGCGTCCGTTTTCCGCCAGTGGCGGACTTCTCGATCTGGCGAGCAATGAAGGGACGCCCGCCGCGCCGCCCGCCGAGCCGACCATCCCGCTGCGGTATGACATTCAGATTACGGCGCCGCAAACGTTGCAGGTGCGCAACAGCAGCGTCCGTCTTACGGCGAGCGCGGATCTTCAGCTGCAGGGCACATTCGATCGGCCGCTGCTGTTTGGCCGCGCGGAGGCGGCACGTGGCGAGTTCCTCTTCGAGGGCCGACGCTACGTGTTGAACCGGGGAAGCGTCGAGTTCAACAATCCCAACAAGATCGAACCGTTCTTCGATCTCGAGACCGAAACGCGCATCCGCGTGCCCGGCGAGACGTATCGGGTGACCGTGCGTGCCACGGGTCCGTGGGTCCCGTCGCTGGAGTTTTCCGCGGATCCTCCGCTGCCCGAGCCGGAGCTGCTCGCGCTACTGTTGAGCGATGTCTCGCCCGGACAGGACGTCGAGCTGCGCCAGTACCAAGGCAGCGTCACGCCGCAGGAGCAGCTGGTGCGTGAGCGAGCGGCACGCGCATTGGCCAGTCCGGTCTCGTCGGAGGTCGGCCGTGTCGTGGAACAGACCTTTGGTGTGGACACGTTTCAGATCACGCCGTCGATCATCGATCCCAACACGCAGTCGTCGCGGCTCGACCTGGCGGCGCGCGTGACCGTTGGCAAGCGCATCTCCGATCGTGCCTACCTGACCTATTCGCGAAGCCTCTCCTCGTCTAACCGTGACCAGATCGTCCTGCTCGAATACGATCAATCCGATCGATACTCGTGGCTGCTCTCGCGCAATGAGGACAAGACCTACGCGATCGAGCTGCGGGTGAGGCGGACTTTCTAAATGCACCGCAATGCGGAATACAGACTGCAGAATTCAGAAAGAGGCCGGCGACGCTGGCTGCTGTGTCTGCATGTTGCATTCTGCATCTTGAATTACTCAGTGTCGGCAGCAGCGCAGATCGGGCGCCCCGTCTCCGAGGTCGTGATCGAACAGGAAGGGCGGCCGATCACCGACCCGCTCATCCTTGGTCTGATTGAAACTCAGGTCGGCTCGCCCCTCGCGGTCAAAGATGTCCGCGAGTCCATCACGCACATCATCAGCCTGAACCGGTTCGATGACGTGCAGGTGTCGAGTGAGGAATCGAGCCGTGGTGTGCGCGTGCGCTACGTGCTGACGCCGCTGCATCCGATCGATCGCATCGAGTTCGAGGGCATGCTGGGACTGCCGGAAGATGCTCTGCTTCGAGTCGTCGCCGATCGATTCGGCAGCTCGCCCAGCGCGGGGCGCTCGCCTGAGATCATCGAGGCGCTGCGCGCAGAATACCGCCGGCGCGGGTACGCCAACAGTGAGATAAGGGCCCGACTCGAGGAGACGCACGACCCCGATCGCGCCACGCTCGTATTCCAAATCGACGCCGGCCGTCGTGTGCTCATCGCGGACAGGCGTTTCACGCAGCGCGATGCCGACGTTCAAAGCACGGTCACCGAGCTGCCTGACATCAAGGTCGGCCAGCCGTTTGACGACGACGTGATCGAGCGGGAACTTCGCGCGTGGGAAGAGAAGATGCACGGCCGCGGGTTCTACGAGGCGCGCGCGAGTCACGGAAGCGAAATCATCGAGGACGGTGCCATCGTCTCAGTGAACCTGACACGTGGCCCTCGGGTCGTCGTGAGGTTCACCGGCGACGCGCTGCCCGAGGCCGAACGCGAACGGCTCGTCCCAGTTCGAACAGAGGGCTCGGCGGATGAAGATCTGCTGGAGGACTCGAGTCGCGCGATCGACGACTATCTCTACTCGCGCGGGTATCGTGACGCGACGGCGCTGTACACGCGCCAGGAGCAGAAGGACGAGCTCGTCATCACGTTCAACGTCAAGCGCGGTCCGCGCTACCTCGTTCGCAACGTGTCTTTCAGCGGCAACATGGCCATCAGCGAGACGGAGCTCGTGCCGCTGATACGGGTGAAACCGGGTGAACCCTTCGTGAGATCCACGGTCTCGGCCGGCATCACCGCCATCGAGCGCCTCTATCGATCGCGAGGTTTCACGCGCGTGCAGGTCAAGTCTGGCGAAAACGTGCTCGTACCGGAGAACGCCGCTGAACCGGATCGGCAGACCGATCTTGACATTGCCGTCGTCGAGGGAGTGCGAACGCTCATCGGGATGGTCAGTTTTACCGGCAACACCGCCGTCGATGAGCCCGCGTTACGCAATCTCGCGATGCTCTCCGAAGGACAGGCGTTCTCGGAAGGACAAATCGTCGCCGCACGCGAGCGTATCGATCTCGAGTACCGCAATCGCGGATACGACTCGGTCGTCGTGACGTCAGAGCCGACGCTCGCCGACGATGGTGTGCGGGCGGACGTTGCCTTCAAGGTCGTCGAAGGTCCGCAGGTGATGATCGATCACATCATCATCGTGGGGAATCGCCGGATCAGCACGCGAACGATCCAACGCGAGTTGCTCCTGCATGAGGGGCAGCCGCTCGGCTACTCGGCGCTGGTCGAGAGCCGCCAGCGGCTGTTCGCGCTTGGCCTGTTCCGCCGCGCGCAGATCGAGCCGCTGGGCAACAGTGGTGAAGCGCATCGTGACGTCCTTGTGGAAGTCGAAGAGTCGCCCCCGACGGAGCTCGGATTTGGCGGCGGTCTCGAAGGCGGGTCCCTGCTCCGGACAGGGCCGAACGGCGTGGCCGAGGAGCGTTGGGAGGTCGCGCCGCGCGGCTTCTTCCAGATCGGCCGCCGGAATCTGTGGGGGAAAAATCGCCGCGTGGATCTGTTCACCCGGCTGGTCGTCCGACCACTCGATCCACCGGCGACCGACGTGCCGCTGCCAGCGCTGCGGGAGGCGAGCGGTGGCGGCCGGTTTTACGAGTATCGCGTGCTGGGCCAGTTCCGCGAGCCGAAGGCGTTCGACACGCCTGCCGATGTCGTGTTCACCGGCCTGGTGGAACAGGCCCGGCGCTCCAGCTTCGATTTCGTCCGGAAAGAAGCGCGCGCCGAAGCAGGGTTCCGCCTGTCGCGGACCTACAGCGTCATCGGGCTCTACTCGTTTCAGAAGGTCCGGTTGCTGAACGAACGCTTCACTCCCGACGCGCCGCCGCCGCTCATCGACCGACTGTTCCCGCAGGTACGGCTCTCGAAATTATCGGGCTCCATCATCCGTGACAAACGGGACGACCAGCTCGATCCGTCGACGGGAACGATGATGATCGCGGATGGCGAGATCGCGGCGCGCGCCCTCGGTTCCGAGGTCGGATTCGTGCAGACATATCTTCAGTCTTTCTACTATCACCGGCTGCCGGTCCAACGGCGTGTGGTGGTCGCGCTTGGTGCCCGTATCGGTCTCGCCCATGGATTTGCCCGGGCGTTCGGTGACCAGATCGTTCAGGACCTGCCGCCGAGCGAGCGCTTCTTCGCCGGCGGCGACACGACCGTCCGCGGATTCACGCTCGATCGTCTCGGCACGGCGGAAACGATTACCCCCGCCGGTTATCCCACCGGAGGTAATGGTGTGATCGTGCTGAACAGCGAACTCCGTGTCGCAGTCGTCGGGCCGCTGCACGCGACCGGGTTCGTGGACGCCGGCAACGTGTTCCTGAAGGCGAGTGATCTCGATTTCACAGATATTCGTCCGACGGCGGGCTTCGGGGTGATGTACCGGTCTCCTGTCGGGCCAATCCGGGTGGACCTCGGCTTCAACCTCGACCCGCAGCAACTCTACGCAGGCGGCGCCACGGAACGGCGCCGAGTGCTTCACATTCTGCTGGGGCAGCCGTTCTGAGACGCGCGTCGGGCTGAATCGGATTCAGAATCCAGAATGCAAACCGTCAGTGAATCGCTTTCCGGCAGCCCCGTGCGACACGTCTCGTCGTCGTTGCTGGCGCTCTGTCTGCAATCTGCACTCTGTATGCTGCATTTCGGCGCACCCGCGAATGCAGAGCAGCTGATCGACCGTGTCCTCGCACGAATCGGTACGACGGCGGTGACGATGACCGACGTGCGCGCCGCGATCGAATTGGGTCTCGTCGACGTGAAGCCCGGTGAGGATCCGGAGTCCGCCGCGTTGCAGCGCCTGATCGATCGACAACTGCAGCTCAAAGAGGTCGCGCGGTTCTCGCCGCCCGACCCCCCTGCTGCCGAGGTGGCCCAGGAACTGGACGCGATGAAGGCGAAGGCCGGCTCGCGGCTCGCCGACATCATGACCTCGACAGGCCTCGACGAGGAAAAGCTCCAGCTGTTGGCGCGCGAAACGCTTCGCATCCGCGCATACGTCATGCAGCGCTTCGGGGCCAACGCGCAGGTCACTGAAGACGAAGCTCGCCGTTACTACGAAGAACATCCCGCTGAATTCACTCGCGACGGTGTGCGGATGCCATTCGAGCAGGTCGAAGCGGTGGCACGGCAGCGGGCGTCTGCCGATCGGCTGCGCGGGACGCTCGATCAGTGGGTCCGCGATCTCCGGATGCGATCCGAGGTCGTCATCGTTGGAGGTAATGCGAGCAAGTGACGCCCCCCGGGGTGATTGCGGGTGTTTTCAGAAGGAAATTACCCCGGGGGCATTACGATCCGCCTAGCGCGACACGCAGAACTTCGATGGAATTGAACCCCGCGTGACTGATGATTGGTGCGATGCTGCTCCGCCGGCGCAGATAGACGAGGGCCCAGAAGGCGCCAAGCGTTCCGGTCGCGATCGCTGCGTCCCATCCCTGCAACGCGTGTCCGAGGCCGAAGGCCACGCTCAGGACTACGACTCCGACGGTCTCGCCACCGAGGTGACGCTCGAATCGCTGCAAGAGGAACGCGCGTTGCAGTTCCTCGCGCAAGCCGCCAGCGACGATCGCGACAATGCCGAAGAGCGCGGCGCCGGCAGGACCTCCTGTCGCGAGATTTTCGAGTGGATTGTCAGGAACGTTGTGCAGCGAGGGAGCGAAGGTGCGAATGGAGCCGACGATGACCCCGACGAGGAGGACCGCAACGGGCACCAGCAGAAGGCCGAGAGCAGTCTCGCGAATCAAAGGATTGCGGCCGCGCCACAGCAGCCACGCGCTATCGCCATGCGCACGCTCCAGCACAACCATGAGTACGACCAGGACAATGCTGTCGGTGATGGATAGCACGAAGATGAACGCCAGCGACAGCTGCTCCCCCGAGCGCGGGGCTATACCGAGTGCTCCGAGACCCCCCGCTATAAGCAACTGCGTGGGCAAGCTCGAGCACAGGATCACCTCGAGAATCGCGCGAAATCGCTGCTGCCATGCCGTTGATGGGCTTCGCAGGGGTGCCAGTTCGAGTGGAGCACTGGCTTCGACTTGCGGTGTTATGTCTTCAGCCACTGGACTTTCAGTCTACGGCAGGCCGCAGAACCGTGTAAAAATGACCGGGTAGAAGAATTCGAACCAATACGAGGCAACAGGAATGTCCCCAACACCCAGCGAACGAGTCCTCATCGTTGAGGACGAACCGAGTACGAGAGTCGGGCTGACCGAACTTGTGCGTACATGGGGGTTCACTGCGGACTCAGCCGGCGACGGCGAGGAAGCACTTCAACGCATCACGGTATTCCGTCCATCGATCATCATCAGCGATCTCGTCATGCCGCGTCGCGACGGCTTGGAACTGCTGCGCGCGCTCAAGGACGATGGCAGTGATTACACCGTAGTTATTCTGACCGCGCAGGGAACGGTCGAGACGGCTGTCGAGGCGATGAAGGAAGGTGCCTATGACTATCTGACCAAGCCGATCGAACCGCAGCGCCTCAAGATCCTGCTCGACAAGATTGTGGAGCGGCAGGACACGCTGCGCGAGGTCAAAGTGCTCCGCAAGCAACTGCGCGAGCACGGTACTTACGGAAAGATGATCGGCAGCAGCCCGCAAATGCGGAAGGTCTATCAGATCATCGAGCAGGCCGCGCCAACCTCCGCGTCCGTTTTGATCTCTGGCGAATCGGGCACCGGTAAAGAACTGGTCGCTCAAACCATTCATCAACTCAGTCCGCGCGCGCAGATGCCGTTCGTCCCTATCAATTGCGCGGCGATCCCGGAAACGCTCCTTGAAAGCGAGATCTTCGGCCACGAGAAGGGGTCCTTCACAGGGGCGGTGGATCGACGCGCGGGCTGCTTCGAGCTTGCCGATCATGGGACGCTGTTCCTCGACGAGATCGCCGAGATGACGCCGTCGACGCAGGTCAAGTTGCTGCGCGTGCTTCAGGAACGCAAGTTCCGGCGGCTCGGAGGCCGGAGCGAAGAGACGGTCGACGTCCGGGTAATCGCCGCCACGAACGTCAACCCCGCCGATGCAGTCAAGAATGGCAAGCTGCGCGAGGACTTGTTCTACCGTTTAAATGTCTTTGCGATCGAGCTTCCGCCCCTGCGACAGCGCAAGGAGGATCTCGCGCTTCTCGTCCAATCGTTCCTCGCCGACTTCAACGCCCGCAACAACAAGAGGGTGTCCGCGCTCGATCAGGCGGCGATGCGGATCCTCGAGCAATACAACTGGCCAGGCAATATCCGCGAGTTGCGCAACGTGATCGAACGGGCCGTGATCCTGAGTTCCGGCGAGTTCATCGATCCGAAACTGCTGCCTCCGCTCGTTACGGAGTCGCCGGACGTCGTGAAGCCGACCCTTTCACTGACGCCTGGTACAACTGTTGAAGAGGCCGAGACACGCCTGATCCTGATGACCCTCGAGCACACGCGCGATAACAAGACGCGAGCCGCCGAGATCCTGGGAATCAGTCTCAAGACATTACATAACAAGCTCAACAAGCTACGTGGTCGCGGCAAGCGCACCGAGGAGGAATCCGTACCGCAATAGGTAGCAGGGCGTTTACCCGGTTAGCACTTTGTACCTTTGACTTTGCCTTTTGACCTTTGACCTGTCATGCGCCTGAGCATCCGCATCAAACAGATCGTTGGCGTTTCAGCCATTGTGGGGCTGGCGGTCGTGGCGCTCAGCGCGCTGTACACGAATCGCCTGGCGAATGTGGTGCTCCAGGAAAGCCTGTCGCGCGGGCAGATGCTGGCCAAGACGATCTTCCATCGCGCCGGTGGCATCGTCACCGGCGATGTCGATCCCTACGTGGCGCTCCGGGAAGATCCTGGGTTGCGATCGATCCTCGAATCCAGCATCTACGGGGACAACATCAGTTTCGCGGCAATCGTGGATACCAACGGCACGGTCATCGTCCACAACAACCGCGCGCAGGTGGGGCGAACGCTCGCCGAGCGGTCCGATCTCGGCGCCGTCATCAAAGACACGCCGATGAACAAGCTTCGCGTGATCTTCGAGGGAGACGGGCAGACGCTCGAAGTGCGCGAGCCGCTCAAACGCGGCGACGACGACTTCGGGTCGATTCGCATCGGCGTGTCCACGCTGCTGATGCGAAGCCAGTTGCGAGAGTTGTTGTACGACGCCGCATTCACGGCGGCGGCGGCGCTCGCCATCGCCGTCTTCGTCGCCGGCATCTTCGCGCAGCTCCTGTTGCGGCCGATTCATGTCCTTCGCAGCGGTCTGACACGCCTCGGCAAGGGCGAATTCGGGGTGACGCTCGATCTGCCCGCCGGCGACGAGTTCGGTGAGCTGGGCGACTTCTTCAACACCGTGAGCCAGCAGCTCTCGGCGGATCGCACGCTGCTCGCCGGTCAGAAGGCAAACTTGCAGTCGGCAGTCGAACATCTCGAAGACGCGGTGGCACTGTTCAATCCTTCGGGCGAATTGTTGTTCAGCAATCCGGCGATGGAGCACACGCTGCCCGCCGATGCGATCGGACGCGTGCTCGAGGGCTTGCTGCCCAACGGACATCCATATCGAACGCTCGTCGAAGAAACACTGGCCACGAGAAAATCGCGCGGACCCATCCAGATCCAGAGCCACGCGACGGAAGCTGTCCCAGCCCCAAGTCGAAGCTCCGATACTGGTTCAGTCCCGCGGGGATGGAAGGCGCTGCAGCCCAAGACCGAAGCCAAGCCGGGGGATGACGAGCTCGTGATCACGCATGCGATTGCCGGCACCCGAGGCGAACTGGTCGGCGTGCTTCTGGTCTCGAGAAATCTGGCGCACCTTTCTCGCATGCAGTCGACATTGGCGTATTCACGAAAGCTGGTGGCGCTCGGACGCCTGACCGCCGGGATCGCTCATGAGGTGAAGAACCCGCTGAACGCGATGATGATTCACCTGGAGCTGTTGCGCACGAAGATCCGGGGAACGCTCGCCGCATCGCTTCAGCCGGCAGAGGTCGCGGCGGCGGGTGGGACGCTTGGGCTCGGTCCCGCGCGCGCGGCAGCCTTGCCGGCGCCCGTCCAGGGGGCGCTCGAGCACGTCGAAATCATCGAGAGCGAAATCCGGCGACTCGATGAGGTCGTGCAGGGGTTCCTGAAGTTTACGCGCCCCGAGGACTTGAGGCTTCAGCCGGTCCGTGTCGCCGGACTCTTTGAAGAAATCCTGCCGATTATCGAGACCGAGGCGGGCAAGCACAACGTCAAGGTCACAACCGATGTGTCGGTATCGACGCCAAATGTCAACGGCGACTCGGCCATGCTGCGGCAGGCATTTCTCAATCTTGCGATCAACGCGTGTCAAGCCATGCCGCACGGTGGTAGCCTGCGTTTAGTGTCGGGTCCCGCGTCGCGGCAGCGGGTGGAGATTCGCATCGAGGACACCGGGGTCGGCATTGCTCCGGAGCATTTGAGCCGCATTTTCGATCTGTATTTCACGACGAAGGAACGGGGAACGGGAATCGGGCTTTCGATGGTTTACCGCATCGTCCAGATGCACGACGGGGAAATTGAAGTGCAGTCCACGCCCGGACGTGGAACGACTTTCCGAGTGTTGTTGCCAAGAGCGAATGGGGACTGAGATGGGGAACAACTCCCAGCGACCCAACTCCCGATACCCAATTCACGAAATCACGTCATCCGAGTGCGGTTCGTTTCGGCGACAGGGAAGGTGGTTTGCCCTCGCGTTAGGGGTCTCCATCTCGGTGGCATCACTGGCCGGTTGCGCCAAGGCGCGGGCGGCTACAGTGCCCGATGGGCCTCCGCTTGCGATGCCTCTGCCCCCGCCTCGCGTGTTCGCGCCGGTCGAGCAGGAAGAACCGCTCGCGGCCGGTCCTGCCGTCCCCGAGACGCCGACGACGGAAGCGCCCTCGGTCCCGCAACGCCCGATTCGACGCGCCACCACGCCTAGGGAAGACAAACCAGAGCCTGCGCCTCAGCCCCCTCCGCCAGCACCGGAACCGCAGCGTGAGTTGCGGGCTGCGACGGCACCCGCGGATGCTGAAGCTGATCGAAAGATCCGCGCGCTCGTGCAGTTGGCCTCACGAACGCTTGGCAACGTCGACTACCAGAAACTCTCTGTCGCGGGACGCGAGCAGTACCAGCAGGCAAAGGATTTCGGGGAGCAAGCGCAGGAGGCGTTGACGCAGCGGAATTACGTCTTTGCCGAGACGCTTGCAGACAAGGCCGCCAAGCTGGCGACCGAGCTCTCGGGACGCTAGAAGCCGGCCAACGCCAGAGCTACAGGCCTTCTAACTCCAACAGAGACAAGCGCGTAGGCCGCTAGCCCGCAGCCCGTACCTCGATCTAAAATAAATCAACATATTGCGCCTGCCCTAAAAGATGTGCGCAATATATTGTGGTTGCTCACTTGACAAAGTGGTAAACGGGGCGCACTATTTCCGGGCGCTCAACGAGGTGTAGCAAGGCGGGAAGCTCCCAGCCTCCGGCCAGTCGGGAAAGCCACAGGACGTCTCGCGCGCCAACCACAAACAGAATTTCGGACGTGACCGCAGGGGTAGGTCTGTCCGCAACGTAGGCCGGGCGTACGTCGATCCGGCGTCATTCGGAGGAGAGCATGGAAAGAGGCCCTGCCCGCGAAGCTGCCGCCGGTGGCCAGCAGGTAACTCAGAGTGGAGCTCTCGACCCCGCGACCCGGTCCAGGAAGGCCGAGTCGAAGGCGCCGCTGGTGCCAGGTCTGGAGTTTCCACGCTACTTCACCCTGCCCGGTGTCGATCCGTTCGACGAGGTCGAATGGGAGATTCGCTCCGCCGTCATCGGCAACGAAAAGGGCAAGGTCGTCTTCGAGCAACGCGACGTCGAGATTCCGAAGACCTGGTCGCAGCAGGCGACCAACATCGTCGTCTCCAAGTACTTCAGGGGCCAGATCGGCGCGCCCGAGCGCGAGCGCAGTGTCCGCCAGTTGATTGGCCGCGTGGTCGACACGATTACCTCGTGGGCGCGGGCGCAGAAGTACTTTGCGAGCGAAGACGCGTTGCTGTCGTTCAGCCACGAACTGAAGCACCTCCTCGTCTATCAGAAGGCGGCGTTCAATAGCCCGGTCTGGTTCAACTGCGGTTTCGAGAAAGCGCCGCAGTGCTCCGCGTGCTTCATCAACTCCGTGCAGGACACGATGGACTCGATCCTGACGCTGGCCAGGACAGAGGGCATGCTCTTCAAGTTCGGCTCGGGCACGGGCAGCAACCTGTCGTCGATCCGTTCGTCGAAGGAACTGCTCGCCGGCGGCGGCACCGCGTCGGGCCCGGTCTCGTTCATGAAGGGGTACGACGCGTTTGCCGGGGTCATCAAGTCCGGAGGCAAGACGCGCCGCGCGGCGAAGATGGTCATTCTCAACGCCGATCATCCCGACGTGATGGAGTTCATCAACTGCAAGGTCGAGGAGGAGAAGAAGGCCTGGGCCCTCATCGACGCCGGTTACGACGGGTCCTTCACCGGCACGGCCTACACGTCGGTGTTCTTCCAGAACTCGAACAACAGCGTTCGCGTGACCGACGACTTCATGCGCGCGGTGCTCGACGACGGCGAGTGGAAGACGAAGCGGGTGACCGACGGGAACGTTGCCGAGACCTACAAGGCGCGCGAGCTGATGCGCGGCATCGCCGAGGGGACCTGGATCTGCGGCGATCCCGGCATGCAGTTCGACACGACGGTGAACGAATGGCACACCTGCCCGAACACGGCGCGTATCAACGCGAGCAACCCATGCTCGGAGTACATGTTCCTGGACGACTCGGCGTGCAATCTCGCGTCGATCAACTTGATGAAGTTCGTCAAGGACGATGGCGAGTTCGACGTGCCGGCGTTCAAGGCCGCGTGCCGGACGCTCATTACGGCGCAGGAGATCATCGTCCCCAACTCGAGCTATCCGACGCGGGCGATCGAGAAGAACTCGCACGAATACCGGCCGCTGGGACTGGGTTACGCCAATCTGGGCGCGTTGCTCATGTCGCGCGGGCTGCCCTACGACAGCGACGAGGGTCGCGCGTATGCTGCGGCCATCACGGCAGTGATGACCGGCGAGGCGTACGCGCAATCAGCGAAGATCGCGCGTGACCACGGCGGTCCGTTCTCCGGGTTCGAGATCAATCGCGAGCCGTTCCTGCGCGTGATGCGCAAGCATCGTGACGCCGTCACGGAGATCAACGCGAGGCAGGTGCCGGCGGATCTGTATGCCGGCGCGAAGCAGGCGTGGGACGAGGCCGTCGAACTGGGCGAGGACTTCGGATACCGCAACGCGCAGGCCACGGTCCTGGCGCCGACCGGGACCATAGGCTTCATGATGGATTGCGACACGACTGGCGTGGAGCCCGACATCGCACTCGTCAAATACAAGAAGCTGGTCGGCGGCGGTCTGATGAAGATCGTCAACACGACCGTGCCGATGGCGCTCGAGAAACTGGGCTATACGAAGCCCGAGGTCGAAGCGATCGTGCACCACATTGACGAGCAGGAAACTATCGAGGGCGCGCCATTCCTGAAGCACGAGCACCTGCCGGTGTTCGACTGCGCGTTCAAGCCGGCCAATGGCGACCGCTCGATCCACTACATGGGTCATATCCGGATGATGGGAGCCACGCAGCCGTTCATCTCGGGCGCGATCAGCAAGACGGTGAACGTCCCACGCGAGGCCACGGTCGAGGACATCGAGAAAGCGTATGTCGAGTCGTGGCGCCTCGGCGCGAAGGCGATTTCGATCTACCGTGATGGCAGCAAGCGCACGCAGCCGCTGAACACGTCGAAAGCGCAAGTCGCCGATACCCGCAACGTGACCGAGGTCAGGGAAGTGGTCAAGGAAGTCGTCAAGATCGTCGAGACGCCGAAGCGGAGGAAACTCCCGGACGAGCGCCGCGCGATCACGCACAAATTCGACGTCGCGGGGCACGAAGGGTACATCACGGTCGGCATGTTCGAAGACGGGACGCCGGGCGAGATCTTCCTGGTGATGGCGAAGGAAGGGTCGACGATCTCGGGTTTCGCAGACGCGTTCGCGCAGGCGATTTCCTACGCGCTGCAATACGGCGTGCCCTTGCAGGCGCTCGTCGATAAGTTCAGCCACGCGCGATTCGAGCCCTCGGGGATGACGAAGAACCCAGAAGTGCGCTTCGCGAAGTCGATCGTCGACTACATTTTCCGGTGGATGGCGACGAAGTTCCTGTCGCCGGAGGCGCAATACCGGGCCGGCGTCAATCTGCGAGAGGAGATTGGGGAAGAGCCGGCCGAGGAGCCACCTCCCCGCGACTCGCGACTCGGGACTCGGGACTCGAGCAATTCCTCGAACGCAGCGTCCGGCTTCAGCCGGACCGAGGCGAAGGGCGACGCTACGAAGAAATCGGAGTTCGGCGCGCTGCGAAATCAGGAAGACGCACCGCCGTGCAGCACGTGCGGGTCGATCATGATTCGCAGCGGCAGCTGCTACAAGTGCGGAAACTGCGGCACGACATCAGGCTGCGCGTAACGGCGCTTAAAGATAGAGGAGATACGCGCATGACACTCATCATCTGGGGCGAGTAGTTCGGAAGAACGTAGCAGGAGGGTCTTGCTTTGTAGACTCGGTTCTGTCCGTATATAGTGTCCGGCTTTCTTGGGCGCCAAAGCTTGGAACACGAATGCAGCAGCCGGACCGACCATATGCCACATCAGGAAATCCCGACAGGGGGACTCCGCGCGTTCTTCGAGCGGTTCCAGTCGCTGAGCGCGGCGTCTGACGTCGAAGGGCTCGCGGCGATGTACGCCGGACACGTGATGATGGCGGGCGCCAATGGGGTTCAGGTCGTGAGTTCGGCTGATATCCAGCGTGCGATCCCCAAACGCAAGCAGCTGTTGGAGTCGGTCGGCTATCAGGACACAGCGCTCGTCGGCTTTGAGGAAACGGCGCTGAGTGACCGTTACTCCCTTGTTCGAGCGGAATTCCGATGGCACTTCACGGCAGCGAACGGTCAACCGGCCACCGTCACGCTCCCGTCGACGTTCGTCGTGGACCGCGGTGGCGACTCACCGCAGATCGTGCTCTATCTCAACGAGCACGACGTGGTGAGCGTTCTTCGCGAGAGGGGAGCGCCAGTCTCATGAGCGGGATGCGCATCCGATAGCCACGCCGAGCTCCCAAGGCGCCGAACGTGTTGAGTCTCGGTGCCCTTGTGCCTCCCGTGTCGTCGCGCAAAAAGCAGGACGTCACCGCTACTTGGTCGCGTTCGCCTCGGCGGCGCGCGAGATGCTCAGCATGTTGCGCATCGCGTAGTTGCCTTCATGGCACGCGTACTCGAACATCCCGTAGACCGGCTCACGCTTCCACGGAAACGACAGCGTCCAGGGGCGCGTCCACGTCCCGGGGTCGTCGATCGTGGCCGTGTACTGCAGCGTGTTCGTGTCGAGCATCGTGAACCGCTCGGTGATGGTGAGCCGGCCGCTCGTACGGCCGCCGCCGTTCCCACCCACCCCAGTCATCCCGTTCAGATTCTTCGTCACGACGACCAGCGTGTTCCCTTCCCAGCGACCGCGCGACGAGCCCATGTACGACGTAATGTTCGAAGCAAGCTCTGGCCGGCCATCGAGCGGGACTACCCGCGCCTCGTGAATCATCTCGTTGCGAATCACGACGTAGCCCGGTCCCTGCACGATTTCGTTTCCATTGTTGTAGATGGTTGGCAGCAGCGAACCCATGACGCCGCGCGTGATGCAGCGGTCATACAGGCTGCGATCCAGGTAGGTGTCAGCCTCCCGCCCCTGGAGTCGCGCGATTCGGGCCTTCGTGTCTGCCTGCTGTTGTGCCTGGCGCGCCTGGCCCTCGGCCGACAACGGCGGCTGGCGGCCGTCCGCCGGGTCGATGATGAGCGACGCCTGTCGCGACGGCTTGCCGGTCTCCTGCCAGTGCGGAGTCGGCGAGGTCGGGCACCGGATGGCGCATGGCGTGGTCACGTCGGCGGTGAACACGTCGATTTCGGCGAGGAGCGATTCCTCTTCGTTCTTGATCTCGCTGGCACGCTTCGCAAACTCTTCCTCGGTAAGCACGTTGCGCGTTCCAAACCGCGCGGGACGCTGCAGCGGCACGCCTACCATGTCGACACCGGGCCAGAACCCCTGGAGATCCGGGTCACCCCACGGCGTTTTCGGCTGGACGAATCCGGCCGCAGGTTGCGGGGAGGGCAGCGCGGCGGCGGCCGTGCCGGCTGAAGTGGTATCGGTCGCCGGTGGCTGCTGGGCGAAAGCGCTGACAGTACTCAGAATGAATCCAACAAAGAAAGCGATGAGCTGATGCTTCATGGTCTGCTCCAGAGACATGCGATCATATCGCGCTCCCTATGATCGCGATCATGTGGCAATTCGACGTGAAGCACGGACACGAGACTGAATTCGAGCAGCTGCACGGTGCGGACGGAGAATGGACCGCCATGAATCGCCTCTCGCGGTCCTATCTGGGCAGTTCTTTCCTTCGCGACCAGAATCGCTCTTCTCGATACATGGTCATCGAGTACTGGAGTGAGATGCTGGTCTACGAGCAGCATCGAGAGTTTCGAGCTGACGCCGTTGCCTCGCTCGAGGAACGCAGCCGGACGCTGGTTGAGTCGGTCGAACCGTTGGGTATCTTCTCGGCACTCGACGTGCCCGATCGCTTCGGGCCGACCTGGTCGCAGCGTAGTCGGCTTTAGCGTGTCTTGCCGGCGATGTAGGCACCTGCGCGCGCGGTTTGCCAGCCTCCACCAGTGGCACAGCGGTTTTCTGGCCGATTTCTCGAACGAATGGTGGTTGTAACGCCCGGGCACTCTCATCACACATGGTGGTTATAAGCCGGCCCCGTCGCACGTTGGTCCGGTCGACAAGGAGAGCCCGATGACGACGCAAGCCCTGCAACCACATGTGAACACGAGCCAGGAACCGCCAATCTACTTTCTGGGACTTCCCACAATCCTGCGAGCAACCGGGCGAACGACCAACGGCGCGTTCGGGCTTGTCGAGCAGTCGATGCCACCGGGGTTTGCGTCGCCGTACCACACGCACCATCTCGAGGACGAAGCGTTTTATGTTCTCGAGGGCGAGATGGCCTTCGTCTGCGATGGACAGTGGACGATCGCCGGACCCGGCACATACGTGTTCGGTCCGCGCGAGATCCCTCATGGCTTCAAGGTCCTTGGCGATGCACCCGCTCGCATGTTGCTGCTCTGCACACCCGGCGGCTTCGCTGAGTTCGTGGTCGAGATGAGCGAACCAACCCCGGCACCCCCTGACATGGCCAAACTGATGGCGCTGGCGGCGAAGTACAAGGTCGACATCCTCGGACCTCTGCCTGAGCACGCAGACGCGCCGGCGACGTCGGCGAATGCGCGATTGTCCACGTCACTGAAGGATGCGGTGGATCGGATCCGAGCGCAGCACATTGCCGCCGTGAATGCAGGAGACACCGGCGCGGCGCTCGAGATCTTTGCGAGCAACGTGGCGGTGATGCCGCCTGGCCAGCCGGCTCTTCAGGGTGCCGCTCTCCGCGAGTGGTTCACACATGTGTTCGCGAACTTCACACTTGAAGGATTCGGGCTTCGACCCGATGCCCTCGAGCAGTACGGGAATGCCGCAGTCGAACATGGCAACTGGAGCGCCACGCTCCAGCCCAGGAACGGATCACCAAGCCAGCCGGTCGGTGGAACCTACCTTACCGTGTACGCGCGCCTCGCAGACGGCAACGTTCGTGTGATTCGAGACATGTTCAACGGCATGCCCGGGTGACTCGTGAAAGGAGAGCGGTTCGAACGACGTCTTACTAAAATGGAGCGGGATGTATGTACGGCTGAGCGACGCCGACCTCGCGCCACGCATTGCCGACGGGGATCGGGAGGCGGAGGCCGAAATGTGCCGCCGCATGGGGCCGCGGATTCGGCTCTACGGCCTTCGCCACCTGCGATCGTCATCGGCTGCCGACGATCTCGTGCAGCAGGTGCTGATCAAGGCTCTCGAAGCGCTGCGGGCTGCGCGCTTGCGTGAACCCGACAAGCTGGCTCACTTCGTACTGGGCACATGCCGCATGGTAGTGATCGAGCTGCGCCGCGTGTCGCACCGGCAGGAAGCATTGCTGGCGAGATTCGGAAATGATCTCATCCCAGATCCGCCTCCGATACCCACGCTCGATGACCGTCAACTCGCTCGCTGCGTTCAAACGCTCAAGGAGCGGGAGCGTTCCGTTGTCGTGATGACGTTTTACGACGAATACACAGCGGCCGAAACCGCGCGCTCGCTCGGGATTTCGGAGGCGAACGTACGCGTCATCCGACACCGCGCCATGGCGCAACTGCGCGATTGCCTGGGGGTGACGCTGTGACGATGGAACATGGCGGCGGCACTGATTGTTCGAATCCCGTCGCGGCGGCCACACTGATGGACTACTGGCTGGCCTGCCTGCCCTCACCGGCCGAGGACGCCATCGAAGAGCATCTGATGACGTGTGATGCATGCGGCGACCGGCTCCGACAGGTCATCAGCCTGGCGGAGAGCCTCGGCACGCTTGCGCGATCGGGCTCCTTGATGGTCGTGGTCAGCGATCGGTTCGTGAAGCATGCGGCGGAGACGGGTCTCCGCGTGCGCGAGTACGCGCCTGCTCGCGGAGAGAGTGTCCAATGTACGGTCGCGGCCGACGACGACATGCTCGTGGCGCGCCTCGCGATGGATCTGGCGACGGCATCGCGTGTGGATCTCAGTTGGTGCGATCCACGCGGCGTCGAACATCAGCGGATGGTCGATGTCCCCATTGACGCCGAAGCAGGCGGCGTGATTTGCCAGCAGTCCATCACGTGGGCAAAGGCGTCCCCTTCGATGACGCTGACCGCGCGGCTCCTTGCGGTCAATGAAACTGGACAGGAACACCTGCTTGGCGAGTACACGTTCAATCACACGCGAACGATCCCTGGCCCTCCAGGATGGGAGTGAGCTAGGCATAATCAGTCCGGCGAAAGCGGACACTATCCCGAATCCAGAGTCCCGTGCCCGAACTCCCCGAAGTCGAAACCGTCCGTCGTCAACTGCGCCGCGTTATGGAAGGCGCTCGCATCGAGCGCGTCGAGACGCGCCGCGCGGATCTGCGATCTCCATTTCCACGCGACTTCGCCGCACGTCTCGAGGGACAGACAGTGAACGCATTGCGGCGGCGCGCGAAGTATCTGCTGGCCGACCTCGGGTCGGGCGACACCTTGCTGATGCATTTAGGCATGTCGGGCTCGTTTCGCGTCGTCAAGGGACGCAACCACGCCGTGCAAGGCGATGGTTATTTCGAGCGGAGCCGTCTCGACGCGCATGACCACGTGCTGTTCACGTTGTCAACCGGCGCGACCATCGTCTTCAACGATCCTCGCCGTTTCGGTCAGATGGATATCATCAACGCGGAGGAACTGCTCAGCAATCGTGCACTGATATCACTCGGTCCCGAGCCGCTCGATCGCAGCTTCGACGCGACGATGCTTGCGCGAGTGCTCAAAGGCAAGAAGACGACGCTCAAAGCCGCGCTCTCCGACCAGCGCGTCGTGGCCGGCCTTGGCAACATCTACGTGTGCGAGGCATTGCATCGCGCCCGGTTGTCACCAGAGCGGCGCGCATCGACGCTGGCGACGGTAAACGGTGAGCCTCGACCTGGCGCCGAGACGCTGACAGAGGCAATCCGGGATGTTCTCAAAGAGGCGATCGCGAACAAGCACCGATATCGGGGCAACGATCGATTTCGCGTCTACGATCACGAAGGTGAGCGCTGCCCGAGACGCGGATGCCCGGGTACCGTCAAGCGAATCGTGCAGGCAGGGCGGTCGACATTCTTTTGTCCGGTGTGCCAGCGGTGATCTTTCGCCAGGAATTTCTCGACGGCATTCGCAACGGCAGCATCACGATGGCGTTTCGCCGCTGGCGCCGTCCATCCGTCAAGGCTGGAGGGACGTTGCTGACGGCCGCCGGTCTGCTCCGGATCCGTG
>JBKPNV010000175.1:0-10151 GCA_046732795.1 Acidobacteriota bacterium | reverse complement strand
CGACGAGTCGATCGGTCAGCGGTTTCACCCAGCTGAATACCTTGAAGCCGGTGTACTCGGCGGTGACGGAGAAGGCCCGATGCGGATACACCCGTCCAATGACGCCCAGCGTCACGATGGGGGCGGTGACGTCCGTTGACTGACCGGCAATTCCCGATGCGCTCAAATCCGCCGTGAGGTGGTTGTGCTTCAGCTCGGTAATGAATCCGATTAGCCCGCGATCCCCGGCCACGAAATCGTATTCATAGCCGAAGCGCCAGAGATCCCAATTGAGGTCGGCGGTGACCGGTATCGTGACTGGAAACGTCGCGCCGCCGAATGAAATCGTCCGCTGAGCGGTCGCCTGCTCGAAGTAGTCGAAGTTCACGTGCGCCACGCGGAACTTGTGCTTGCGGCCCGTCTTGAACACCGAACGAAACTCAGCGAAGCGATCGTCCAGGAGCCCGAACTCCCGCACGAAGTCGACGCCAGGAATACCCGCTGCCGAAAGTCCGCCCGTCTGAATCTCGATTCCCGGAGTCGGCTGCCAGAACATCAGGCCGAGCTCGACGTGGAAGCTCTCCGCCGGGGCAGGGTCGGGCACGTTGAACTGCGCCTCAGCCTGACTGGCGATGCTGGCGCTCAACAAAATGGCCGCAAGTAGTATTCGCATTCGTCAGTCTATCGGCCTCCCGCCGACGTCGCTGTAGCGCCTGGCCAGGGCCAGGAATGGGGACAGTTATACTGCGGAAATGACCCCTCAGCGGCGCCTCCTCACGTACTTGGCGCGCTATCGCCGAGCTTTCATCTCCGGGTTTGCATGTGTCGTGTTGGCGACGGCGATCTCCACGGGTGGGCCGTGGGTCCTGAAGTATGCCGTCGACGACCTGAGCCAGGGGCTGACCTTCGACAAGGTGCGCTGGTACGGAGCGTTGCTGCTGATGCTTGCCGCCGTCGGCGGCGTTTTCAGGTTCCTGATGCGGCGCATCATCGTCGGCGCGTCTCGCGACTTCGAGTACGACCTGCGCAATGACTTCTTTGCGGCACTACAGCGCCTGCACCTCTCGTACTTCCAGCACCATCGCACCGGCGATCTGATGTCGCGCGCCACCAACGATCTCAGCGCCGTGCGAATGATGACGGGACCCGCGGTGATGTACACGGCGAGCACGGTGCTGACCTTCATTGTCGCGATCGTGTTGATGATCTCGATCGATCCGTGGCTCACGCTCGTTGCCCTCGTGCCGCTGCCGTTTGTCACCGTGGTCGTCAAGTACTTCGGCACGGCAATTCACAATCGCTTCGAGAAGATCCAGGAACAGCTGTCGGACATCAGCGCGCTCGCCCAGGAATCGCTGGCCGGCGTTCGCGTCGTGCGCGCGTACGGGCAAGAGAGCTTCGAGATTGCCAGGTTCCGGGCCGCCAACGAGGAATACGTTTATCGCAACCGGGCGCTGATTCGTCTGCAGGGGTTCTACTTTCCGAGCATGGGGCTGCTGATGGGTATCGGTGCGCTCCTCGTGCTGTGGCTGGGCAGCCGGCGGGTGGTCGCCGGCCAGATGACGATTGGTGAACTGGTCGCTTTCAACGCCTACCTGACGATGCTGGGCTGGCCCATGATCGCGTTCGGGTGGGTCAGCAATCTCCTCCAGCGCGGATCGGCCTCGTGGAAGCGGCTGCTCGAGGTGATCAACGTCCAGCCGCTCGTCTCCGATGTCGAGGCGAATCACGCGATTCAATCCATCGATGGGGAAGTCGAGTTCCGCAATCTGACGTTTTCGTTCGGCGACGCGGTCGTTCTTCGCGGTATTTCGTTCAGTGTCCCCAGGGGTACGACCACCGCGATCGTCGGCGCGACCGGTTCGGGTAAGTCGACGCTGCTCAGCCTCCTGCCGCGGCTGCACGATGCACCTCCTGGCACTGTATTGATCGATGGGGTCGACGTTCGCCGGATACCGCTGCATGTGTTGAGGGGTGCGATCGGATTCGTGAACCAGGAACCGTTCCTGTTCAGCACGACGCTGGCGGAGAACATTGCGTTCGGTGCGCGCGCGAACCAGGGCGATCGGGATCGCGTGGCGGCCGCCGCCGCTATCGCGCGGCTCGACAAGGATCTCACGCAGTTTCCTCAGGGCTACGACACGACGGTCGGGGAGCGTGGTATCACGCTCTCTGGTGGACAGAAGCAACGGGTTGCCATCGCGCGGGCCCTGGTGATCGACCCGAAGATCCTGGTCCTCGACGACGCATTGTCGGCAGTGGACACACACACCGAGGAAGAAATCCTCGAACGCCTCGCGGACGTGATGGCGCAACGGACATCGATCATCGTCTCCCACCGTGTTTCGACGATTCGTGGTGCCAGCCAGATCGTAGTGCTGCACGAGGGGCGGGTCGCCGAGCGCGGCACGCACGACGAGCTGCTCCGGCGTGATGGCTTCTACGCCGATCTCTATCGCAAGCAATTGCTCGAGGAAGAACTGAAGGCGTCATGATCGACGATGACGTCCTCGGGAAAGCCTATGACGGCCGCCTGATGCGGCGGCTGTTGACGTACCTGGGGCCCTACCGTGGCCAGGTGACTCTTGCCGTGGTCGCCATCATCGGCCATTCCGCTCTTGACCTGGCGCCGCCGTATCTCACGAAGCTTGTGATCGACCGCTACATTCCCGTTGCCGACCTGCGCGGGCTCGGCACGATAGCAGCGCTATACCTCGTGGCGCTGATCGCCTCGTTCGTGCTCGAGTATGTGCAGACCTGGACGATGCAGGTGATCGGGCAGCGGATCATGTTCGATCTGCGCATGGAGCTCGTTGCGCATCTGCATCGATTGGATCTCCGTTTCTACGATCGGAATCCCGTCGGCCGCCTGATGACGAGGCTCACCACAGACGTCGACGTCCTCAACGAGTTGTTTACGTCGGGCGTCGTCTCGGTGTTTGGCGATGTCTTCACGCTCATTGGCATCATGGGTGTGCTGATCTGGATGGACTGGCGGCTGGCGATCGCCGCGTTCTCGGTGCTGCCGCTGATCGCAGCGATCACTCACTGGTTCCGCGTCAACGCCCGCGAGTCGTACCGGACCGTACGGACGTGGATCGCCCGCATCAATGCCTATCTGCAGGAGCGAATCACGGGGATGGCGACGGTGCAGTTGTACCGCCGCGAAGCCCGGGACTTCGAGACGTTCGACGAGATCGATCGCCGGCATCGGGACGCCAACGTCCAGTCCATCTTCTATTACGCGGTCTTCTATCCGGCCGTCGAGCTGGTCGGTGCGCTTGCGGCCTCGTTGATCCTGTGGATCGGCGGGGCGCGGATCATCGCCAACGGCGGCGACATGCTCACGCTCGGGTCGCTCGTCGCGTTTCTTCAGTACTCGCAGCGGTTTTTCCGGCCAATCAGCGATCTATCCGAGAAGTTCAACATCCTGCAGGGCGCGATGGCGTCGTCGGAGCGTATCTTCGGGCTGCTCGATACCCCGTTTGAGATCACGTCGAACTCTCCCGAGAAGCGAACGACCTGGAATGGCCCCGGTGTGATTCGGTTCGAGAACGTGAGCTTCGCTTACGTCGAGGGAGAGCCGGTACTGAAGAACGTTTCCTTCGAGGTGCGGCCGGGCGAGCGCATTGGGATCGTCGGCGCTACCGGTTCGGGCAAGACGACGATCGTGAGCCTGCTGCTGCGGTTTTACGACGTGCAGTCAGGGCGGATCACAGTCGACGGCGTCGACATCCGGGAAATGGATCTATCGGGCCTGCGATCGCTCTTCGGCCTCGTTCTTCAAGACGTTCAGCTCTTTGCCGGAACGATCGGGGGGAACGTTCGACTTGGCAATCAGTCGATCTCCGATGAGGATGTGCGAGACGCGCTCGAGGCGGTCCATGCGTCCAGCTTTGTCGACCGACTGCCGAGCGGTCTCGACAGCGTCGTCGCAGAGCGCGGCTCGACGCTCTCGGTCGGCCAGAAACAGTTGCTGTCGTTTGCCCGTGCGCTCGCGTTCAACCCACGCGTGCTGGTGCTCGACGAAGCCACATCGAGCGTCGACACGGACACTGAGCTCCTCATTCGTGATGCGCTCAAGGTAGTGATGCGAGGACGAACGACGATCGCCATTGCGCATCGCCTGTCGACGATTCAGGACATGGATCGCATCCTCGTCATGCATCGCGGTGAACTGCGTGAGTCGGGCACGCATCAGGAGTTGCTCGCCCTTCGCGGGATCTATCACCGGCTGTACGAATTGCAGTTCGAGTCCACGACAGCGTAGGGCGGGTCTTGCTTCAAAAGTCGCCGTGGCCGCCGGGTGCAAAAGACATGACCGGCTTACTCTTGACCGATAGCCGCAGCGGGCGCGACCGATTCGATAGGCAGGTCGGGCGGCGCCGCGAATGTCTCGGGCGGCCCCGCGTCTGATGGCAGTTCGTCCTCGGGCGCGATTCCCGCGGGCGGCGGGGGATCGGGCGCAGGAATGCGTCGCGCCGCCTCGCGTCGTCTGAAGACCCGGTCGATCAGGCCTGGCGAGCTCGCCGTCGGATCCCATCCCAGGCGCAGCACCGTGACCTGCACTTCTTTACGTCCGAACTTCAGCGCCTCGTGGCAGCTCCACATATACAAGTCGAGCACGCGGCCCTGGACACTTGGACCAGTGTCCATGACGGTGTAGACGCCGCTGTAACGCGCGTCGCCGGCCCCGATGTTGATGACGCTGCCGACGGGCAGCAGCGTGGGATCCGCGGCGGCCACGCCGGTACGCGCGACCACTCCTGACGCCGTCGTGCTGCCCTTGCAGTAGGCGGTTGCGGCGAACGGCATCTGGCTGCCGGGACGGGGAGGGCCGATTTGCCCCAGCGATTGCCAGAACGCGCTGCGGGAGTCGAACATCTCGGCTTCGTAGATGAACAGGAAGCCGACCACGGCGATCACCAGCACGACAACTTTTCGCCACGTCGATCGGGAGATGGTCACTCGCATAGTGAGCAGTCAGCCGTCCCAAGCTGGTCACTACCGGAAATGCTCGTACCCCTCCGGTAGCTCTCGCTCTCTGAGCCCGTCTTTCACAAGCAGGCGAGGGGCTCGGGTCACAACGCCAATCCGGGTTATCGGCAGATCGCCGAGTTGGCGTCGTACGGCGCGCAATCGTCCTGCTTGAGTGGGCCTGACGGTGAAGATCAGCTCAAAATCGTCCCCTCCACGCAGCGCGAGGTCAATTGGATCTTGCTTGTGCCGGCTCAGCCACTTGGATGACTCTGCCGTAATGGGAATGGCCCTGCCATCGATCGTGATGCCAACTGATGAGGCCTGCGCAATCTGACGCACGCCATCGGCCAGCCCGTCGCTCAGATCCATGCAGCTCGTTGCCGCACGGTTTCGTCCGAGGAGGAGGCCGGCACGCACACGAGGATCGGGCCTGAGATATCTGATTGCGGCACTCGTCTCGTGAGCGTCCTCGCGCAACCGCATGAGCCCTGCCGCGGCGTCTCCCAGCGATCCGGTGACGTAGACCTCATCGCCGGGGCGCGCGCCTGCGCGAGTCAGGATCTTGCGGCGGTGCACGGTGCCGATCGCCGTCACGTCGAGAATCATCGGTCCCGGTGTCTGCGTGATATTGCCGCCGATGATAATGACCCCGTACCGGGCGGCCAGCGCCAGCAGGCCGTCGATGATCTGATCGAACGTGGTGATTTCGAGCGATGCCGGCAGCGCCAACGACAACAGCGCCGCTCGCGGCCTGGCCCCCATGGCGGCGAGATCGCTCAGGTTGACGGCCAGCGCGCGATGTCCGATCGCATCGGGAGGCACGAACCGGCGATCGAAATGAACTCCTTCGACCTGTGCATCGGTGGTGAGAACCTCGAGGGCGCCCCGCACAGGCTCAATTGCCGCGGCATCATCTCCCGGGCCGATGACCACCCAGGAAGCCGTGGCGAGCCGTTGTGAGATACGAGCGATGAGCGCGCGCTCACCGCAATCGGCGACTGTGGGAGAACTCAAAATGAGGAGACGATGAGCCCCGCTTTGCCGTGTGGGGAGGTCGAATGAACCTGCGAAAGCAGGTGGAGCCGCTGTTGTCGGCCGCGCTTAAGGCTTCCTCGAAACAGAGGCGTGCACACCGCACGACCTCGCGGCTCTCTTAGGTTGTTACGTTGGCTCAGACGAGCCTCCGAAACCATCACGAGCAAAGCAGGAGCGAGACGATCTTACTGTGCGACCCGGGGAGGGTCAATACGTTGCACTAAACTGCTCGTTTTGTAGCCACCTGTGCGAGCGCCTCATCGACGATGCGCTCGAGGCGAAGGGCACGATCGTGCAGATCGTCGTGGGTGACCGAGTGCTGATCGCGCTGACGGAAGTATTCGTCGGCGATGTTGAGCGCCACGAGCACTGCCAGGCCGAGCAGGTCGCTCGAAGGCGCGGCGTCGGACGCGGCGCGCATCTTCTGATCGACGTACGCCGCCAGCTCCGTGATGTACCGCTCATCAAGGCCGCTGCGAATCGGATAACGCTGGCCCGCGATCTCGACAGTCACCACGCTACCCATGGTCGAGTCAGTCGCTTTCGTGGGAAGGTGTCACTAGATCGCTTCCAGCTGTTCGAGCATCTCGGCGACGCGCGACCGGATCAGATCGCGTTCCTCGCGGAGCGCGGTGAGTTCGGTGCCAGTCGAGGCCTCGCTCTCCGCCAGGCGTGTCCGCACGCTGTCGAGCTCACGCGTCAGCCGAACGTTCTCCTCGGTCGCTCGCGCGTGGTCCGCTCGAAGTTGCGTCACGATGCCGACGAGCATTCGGACTTTTTCCTCGAGACGATCGATGGGATCGAGATCAGTTCGCGTCGCTACCGCCTGCTTTGCCATCCGGGTACGGTCCTCTGAAGATAATTGCGGGGTGCGCGAAGAGATGGTGCCACGAATGAGAGGTGCTGGCAAGCGTCGTCAGCGTTGAATCGCGCCGTGTTTGTCCTTGAGCGCCGACAGGACGTGCTCCATCGCGCTCTGAACCTCGGCATCGGTGAGCGTTCTGTCGGGTGCCCTGAACGTGAGGCGCAGCGACAGGCTCACTTTTCCTTCCGGGATGCCCTTGCCGGCGTAGCGATCGAACTCACGAAGATCCACGAGGTCTGCGAGGGCGATTGCCCGCACGGTGCTTCGAACGGACTGAGCGGAAGTGGTGTCATCGACGAGGATCGAGATGTCGCGATCCACGGAAGGAAAGCGCGGCGGCGCCATCGCCTTCAGCGATGTGCGCAGGAAACGGGCGAGCGGCTCGATTGCCAGCTCGCCAACGTATGCCGGAACTTCGGCGGGCAGGCCAAGCGACTCCCCGACAGCCGGCGTCAACCTGCCGACGAGACCGACCCGACGCGTGTCCGAGTCTGATGACTCTTTTGCGCTCGCAACGACGTCGGCCGCCTGTCCCGCCACCAAAAACGAGGGCGGAGCACTCAGCGGCTGAAGGAGGACTGATGCATCGAGCGCATCGGCGACGATCGAGACCAGACTGGCCGCATCGAAGAAGTCGGTGTCGCGCGGACGTTCGCTCCAATGCAGCGCGCGTCCCGCGCCGGTCCAGATAAACGCGATCGCCTGTGTTTCGCCGCTTTGCTGCGTGAACCGATTGCCGATCTCGAAGAGCTGCACGTCGCGCTGACCGCGCCGGATGTTCCGTCCCGCGGACTCCACCAGACCCGGGAGGAGCGACGGTCGCAGCACCGCGAATGCCTCGGACAACGGGTTCTTGATTGGCACGACCGTCTCGCCGGTGACGAAGGCATCCGCCGCGGGAGCGGACGTGAAGCCGAAGGTGACCGCCTCGGAAAATCCCTGGCCTGTAGCCAGATTCCGCAGCTGTCGCGTGCGCAGGATTCGCGGATCGACGGGCGGCGGAGGGACTGTCAGTGGCGGAAACGTCGCAGGGATTCGATCGAACCCGCAATGACGGGCGACTTCTTCGATCAGATCTACTTCGCGACCAACGTCGACGCGCCGCGTTGGAACGGTGACGTCCCATCCGCCCTCGGCATCGCGAAGCGCAAAGCCCAGTGCTTCCAGCACCCGGCGCACCTCAGCATCCGCGATCGACAGGCCAAGCAGGCCGGCGATGCGCTCGCGACGGAGTTTCAACACAGTCGGTTCGACCCGGACAGGGTAGCAATCGACTACCGTTCCGCGCGAGGTACCGGCCCCGACCATCTCGATCAGCGCGCACGCGCGCTCCATCGCTGTCACGGGAAGCCGCGGGTCGGTGCCGCGCTCGAAACGCATGCTGGCTTCGGTCTTGAGTCCCAGCGCCTTACTTGTGCGCCGCACCGACAGCGCCTCGAAGTGCGCGCTCTCGAGCACAATCGTCTTCGTGACGGCTGTGACCTCGGAATCTGCGCCACCCATCACTCCGGCGACGGCCACCGCCCGCTCGGCATCAGCAATGACCAGCATGTCCGGCGACAGCTCACGACTCTTTCCGTCGAGCGTCTGCAGGACCTCGCCCGCTCGCGCCGTCCGGACTCGAATCTGAGCGCCGCCAAGCCGCGCGTAGTCGAACGCGTGCATGGGCTGGCCAAGTTCGAGCAACACGTAATTGGTGACGTCGACGATGTTGCTGGTCGGTCTGACACCGGCTGCCCGCAGCCGAGCCTGCATCCACTCCGGAGACGAACCGATGGTCACATCCGCGACCGCCCCGGCATAACGCGGACACAGTGCGGGGCTCTCGATCGCGACGTCGATATCGGCGCGATCGACGGTCTTGAGTGATGCCAGATGAAGCGCAGGTCCGCTCTCGCTCGCGCGTCGCAGCGAGGTCGTCACGGCAGGACGTCTCACCTGCAGACCGAATGCGGTGGCGACTTCGCGCGCCATTCCGCTCACCGACATGCAGTCGGGGCGGTTGCCGGTCACTTCGAAATCGATGACAGCGTCGCTGTCGCCGAGTCGCTCGAGCCCTTCGACGGCAAAACCGCGGACCGACATCGTCGCGGCGATTTCTTCCGCGCCGGCGGAAACGTCGACGAAGTCACGAAGCCAGGAGAGGAGGACTTTCATGGATCGCGAAACCTGCCGGTCACAGCGCCGGGAACTGCTCGAGGAAGCGCACGTCGTTCTCGTAGAAGAGGCGGATGTCCTCCACGCCGTACTTGAGCATGGCTACCCGCTCGATGCCCATGCCGAAAGCGAAGCCGGTGACGCGGTCGGGATCGTAGCCGACGGACTCGAACACCGCCGGATGCACCATGCCGCTGCCGAGAATTTCGAGCCACCCGGTCTGCTTGCAGATGGCGCACCCGACGCCGGCGCACTTGTGGCAACTGATGTCGACCTCGGCACTCGGCTCGGTGTAGGGGAAGAAGCTGGGACGCAGCCGTATCTTCACGTCGCCGAAGAGCGCGGTCAGCATCGCCTCGAACGTGCCCTTGAGATCAGCCATCGTCACATGCTCGCCAACAACGAGACCCTCGAACTGCTGGAACATGGGCGTGTGCGTGAGATCCAGGTTGTCGCGACGGTAGACGCGGCCGGGCACGATGATGCGGACCGGCGGCGGGAACGTCTTCATGTAGCGGATCTGCATCGCCGAGGTGTGCGTCCGCAACAGCGTGGCCGCGCGAACCTGCGCTTCCGGCGCCTTCCCGGTGAATGCCAGTTCCCCCGCGGGGATTGCGATGCTGACGTTGCCGGCCACCGGCGAGCGGTGAGCGCCCCAGGTCGCACCGACGATCGGGCTTCCGAGATACAGCGTGTCCTGCATGTCGCGGGCGGGGTGATCCGGCGGCATGTTCAGCGCCTCGAAGTTGTGGAAGTCGTCCTCGACCTCCGGTCCTTCGAGAATCTCGTAGCCCATGTGGGCGAAGATGTCCTCGACCTGCTGGCGCACTTGCATCAACGGATGGACGTGGCCGACCGGACGCACGCGAGAGGGAAGCGTGACGTCGACGGCACCCGCTGGCGGTCGCGATGCGGCGAGCGCCTGCCGGCGCCCTTCGACCGCGGTCTCGATTTCCTGCTTGAGTGTGTTGACGAGCGCGCCGAACTCGCGGCGCGCCTCGGGAGGGAGCGTGCCGAGCGTCTTCATGAGGCCGGTCACGCTGCCGGACTTGCGGCTCAGAAACTCGTCAGCGAGTGCCTTGACGGCCGTATCGGTGCCGGCCGCTGCCAGGCGGACATGGAAGTCCGCGCGCAG
>JBKPNV010000174.1:0-13360 GCA_046732795.1 Acidobacteriota bacterium | reverse complement strand
GCTCAATGTTCTACTTCCCTGATTTCCGCTGATAACCGCGCGACAGTGGAATGGAAGGTCTTCCTGACGCGATGCAGGTTATATAGACAAGAAGCGTGCCCCGTGAGCCGGCCTGTTCACGAAGCCTCTACCCCTTCCCGGCCGGCCACCGTGTATTGATGACCGTGCGAGTGAACGGCACGTGCGTAGGAAATACCTGGAGGGCTCCGATCGGCGCTGCGGAGCCCGTGGGCCGTACGAGTGGCGACCCATATCCTGTTACGACAGAATGGGGATTTGTAGTTTCCGCACGGCTAGACGACGTGTTCGAGAAGTCAAAATCGGGGCACGCCACCTGATCTATAATCACAGACCCATGCCCCACCGCCTCTGCCGGAATTGTCAAATTCCAGGGCGATTGCTGGAAGGCCCCAGTCAAGACGCCTTCGTTGAGTATTGGCGCTGTGACGAGTGCGGGCACATCTGGGCTCATGACAAATCGAATCCCAACTCACCGCCCATAGATGTTGCTGTCCGCAAAGAGGAGGCATCGCAAGATTAGTCGTGCCCTGAAGATGACGCCTCGACGAAGCGACGCCCCCGTTCTAGCAGATCCGATACGCAGTCGCGCGGCGATTTCAGTCTGGTTGTCAGGATTCGGCACGATGGGTCATCTGCTTTTCCAGGCATGTCTTGTGGAAGGGCGCTGATGCAGGCGTCGGTGGATCAGGCCGCTGCGAGGCGACTCCCGTCAGGCCAGAGCGAGAACCGGCATTCATCGCGACCGCAGAAGGGTCATACCACCAAGGGTCTTCTTTGATCGGCAAGTTACAGTCGAGACACTGGAACGTTATTGCAGCAGCCCAGCTTTGATTTCCGTTCGTCGCCGCTCGCACGGCGTCGAGCCAGCTCTGCGCCAACAGTCGCGCGGAGTCTACGTCACACATCATTCGCGAGTGCAGTGGCACGTCAAGCGAGTAGCCGATTCGCAGCTCCACGCCGCATGGGGAGGGGCTGAATATGGCGCACGCCAGAATGCGAGTGCTCGAAGCCTCCAACACTCGCCAACACGTCTCTAGTGGCTTTGGCGTCTTGGAATTGGTCATGAAATAACTTGCCCTTGCCTGGCAGGGTCGAGGGACACCAGCTTTTATCGCAAGCGTCCCGTGCGTGTCTGTCGGATTACGACAGTTTCCTGTCATGACCAGCGTCGTCACGGATGCCGGTGGAGATCGCGGGCCGATCCCAGGCTGTCGGTTTTCAACGCTCCACGTGCGGAACCGGCGGCTGTGCATGTCGCAGGTGGCGATTGTCGTGATGAACTGGAACTTCACCGCGGCCGGGTCGCGAAGAAGCTGCCGCTTTTTCTTGGGTGCGGGCGAGCTCTTCGCGCTCACCGGTCGTCGGCCGGTCTTGCCATGCGTGCGATCCGAGTCCTTCACCCATTCGCAGATCGCCGTTCGGCCACATCGAGATCGTGGGCGACACTGCCCACACTCGTGCCCTCGTCGAGCCGGACAGCCTCCGTCTCACATCGTTATCCGCCGGCTGATAACGGTATTTGCCGAGGCGTCCAAGCGATGAATCACTCCGAGGGTCCCAGCCGTCTCTGCTGGCAAGTGAGGCGGTTGTTTTGCGCGAGAGTCCGGCTCTGAGATCTATACTCGCGCATCCCGAAGGAGGCAACGATGAGTGAACAAGACAATCGTGCGTTGGTTCAGCGCGCCTACGAGGCATTCGGACGCGGTGACATCGAGGCACTGCTGGCTCTGCTCGACGAAAACGTGGAATGGATTACGCCAGGTCCCTCGGACCTGCCGACGGCGGGGCGTCGGCGTGGTCGTCAGCAGGTCGCGGAGTTCTTCCAAGCCGTGGACCGTCTTTTCGAGATCCAGCGGTTCGAGCCACAAACGTTCGTGAGCGAGGGCGACCACGTGGTGGTCCTCGGCAGCGAGACCACTCGCGTCAAGGCGACGGGCAAGGTGCTCACCATGCGCTGGGTGCATGCCTTTACCGTGCGGAATGGCAAGCTAGCGGCGTTGGACGAATACCAGGACATGGCGGCTGTGATGGCCGAACTCCGGGGCATCCAGGCACGGATATAGCAGCGCGAGAACAGGGAGCGAGCGCTGGCGTTGCAAGATGTCGCCGTCCAAATCGTGGAGGCTGTTATCGACATTGCGCGGACCCGTTTGCGATTTGACGTCGATGCGGTTGCGACCCAAGTCTTCCGGGACCTCACGTGCAGCGCTCGGTCCACGGAAGGCCCTCTCTTCGAGTCAGATCAATGACGCAAACGTTCCAGCCGAACCGGAAACAGTAAACCGCTGTTTGCGTGGAAAGAGGGGGAGCGCCGGGTGAATGCGCTTCAGGCGAGCGCGAATGGTTGTGTCACTGCACATTGGTCGCAGCGCGATTCGTTGATCAGCGATACTCGCATGAGGGCAGCGGAAGATGACTGTGCCTGCACCTTCGTCCTCGATGATTGCAACCGGCTCACGGCAACGCGACATCCGCGGCCGGTTCTCTTCGTCACTGGACGGAACTCCATGCGGCAGGGACACGTCGGCACATTGCAGGGCGAGGCGGGACTCGCACAGTCTTCGTGTGGCCACGGATGGAGAGGGTGCCGCTCACAGATCCATCCTTCATTGCACTTTCCGCAGGTCAGAGTCGTCTTCGACATGAACTCCACCAACTTGCTTTGGAGACCACCGTCAAGGTGCTTTGACCAAATTGCTCATGACGCTGACCGTCGTCCGCTCGGTGGTGCCAATCAGCGAGAGCGGGACGTTTGTCTTCAGCTCCCGCCGGAGTTCATAGCGGCGACATATCAAGTGAAGGCGGCGCGCTCTGTGAACGCGGGCACACGATGCCAGTGCGTTTGCGCCCCTTCCCGGTGCTGCTTCGCTATCTCTTGCCTTTCAGCTTGAGTTTGGTGATAGCCCTGCTTAACTCCGTCGTCAGTCGTTGAAGAGTCTCGACATCCGCAGCAGCCACGTCGTATTTATCACGCTCTACGACACGAGCCCAGAGTCGTTCCGAAGCTCGGTGTATGCTCCTGGCAACTTCTGCAAGTTTTCTGTCCCTCGCCATCGCATTCCCTCGGTATAAACAGGATAACCTGTTCGGTCAGCGACCCTTCTTCGCCTTCCGCGCCGCCCAATACGCCTTCATCCGCTGGCCGACAGCCTTCCGTTGTGCGGCGGACATGGGCTTTCGCGGCCGTCGCCGTCCGCCAGCTCCATCCGTCGTTGCACTTCGAGTAGACGCGCCACGTCGCAGATCGGGGAAGGCCCTGTAGATGTCGTTCAGTTCGGCAGTGAGCTCCGCGATACGGGCTTCAGCACCCCGACGAGCGTACGCTTTCAGGTCGAATGTAGGCAAATGGTCCTCCGCAAACGCAACGACGTTGCTCTGATGGTGAGAGGGTGGAAGGTGAGAGGCAGTCTACATCCTCTTTCCTTGAGAAATGAAAATAGCTACACCTGGATTATTAATTACTGGAAACAGGGAGTATAGAAGGTTCTCACTCTCACCTTCTCTCACCCCCGCATTCTGGCAGCGTCAGACTTTACGAAGCAGCTTGCGACGGGGAAGCCGGTGGGGCTCGTGTTCGACCACGACCGAACGGATCGTTACGGTCGGACGCTGGCCTACATCTACCTGCAGCCTGAGAACCTACTGCTCAACGCCGAAATCATTCGACCGGTTACGGGTTCGCTTTCACGCAGTTCCGTTTCGCATGATGGAGCAGTTCCACGCCTTGGAGCGGGAGGCACGAGAGACGGCGCGAGGATTGTGGACGACTCGGTAACTTAGCTCGCGTGTTTCGCGTTGGCCGAGGAATTGGGGTTGCCCAGCACGATCCGCGTTGCTGGTTCGTTGGCGTGCTTGGGGACCATCCACCAGCACCCGCACGCTCGGCATCTGAAGTAATCAACCCGTGGAGAGTAGAGCAGGTCAGCGAGATCTATAACGGCTGCACCCTCGCAGTCGCACTCCGGACAGGTGGTTCGAGCGGAGGGCATGGAGATAAGACCTGCTCTGGCGTTTGGAAAAAGCAGAATGTTATGTCAACGAGGGGGGGGGGCTGTCTATCGGAATCGTTTCGCCACTGCCTGTTCGAACGCGTCTCCATCGAGTCACGGTTGAGTGGGATGACCGCCGACGAGTTCAAGTGGATGGTCGTGGGTGTCGAGAGTCGTGCGGCGGTTGGTAAGCGATCCGTGGATCGTGCCCTCCTTGCGAAGCAGCGCCGCTCGATTTGCATCCTGCAGGAACAGATCCGGTCAACCCACCCGTGCCACGAAGAAGGAGTTCACGCCTCCACCGGATAGCAGTAGCAACAACGAAGTCGAACCCGAGACCGTCATATCTGAGCGCATCTCCGAATTATGGGGCCTTCATGACGCGCTAAACACCTGGACGCGCCGCAAGCCGGTGCAGTTCGAGCGGGAGGATGCGCCGCAGCCAAGGGTCGTGCGGCTGGTCAGTGGGTCGGCGCGGGTTGATGATCCGGATCAGGCGTGTGATGGACGGGCCATCGAACCAAGAGCGTTCAGAATGGTTTCGCCGCTGAATGGCTTCGATACGAACGCCGCGCAGCCTCCCTGCTCCGCACGTTCTCGAATTGTCTGCGCCCCGTCTGCGGTAGTGACGATCACGGGCACTCGACTCCGCTGACGGCGAAGTCGATCCTGCAGATCGAGGCCGGATATCCCGGTCAGATGCACATCAACGATCACACAGTGGGGCGCACGGTTCAGCGGCGAGGCGAGAAATGCTTCGGCACTGTCGAACAACGCGGGCTCGAACCCGCTCGCCCGCAGTAAACGCCCGAGTGCAGCTCGCAACATGTCATCGTCTTCAACGACAACAATAAGCGGAGGCTGTTCTCCCATCGCGGCGCAAGAATACTGACTTGCTGCCGCCTCAGCTATACGTCTTTGGTCCTACGTATCAGGGGCTAGCAGCAACAGAGTCTCGAGCATGAGTTAGTTGCAGTGCAAAATATGCGACCATTCGCGCTCGATCCGAACGCAGTATCAATAAAAAGTGGTGAGCCGCGAAGGAATCGAACCTTCAACCCGCAGATTAAGAGTCTGCTGCTCTGCCAATTGAGCTAGCGGCCCAGAGGTGTGACGTGCGGACGGAATGCAGATGTCAGTAGGCAGAATTCAGAAGCGCTGATCCTTTTATATCAATTCAATCGCCGGCACCGAAGCCCCTTACCTTCGACCTTCGACCTTCGACCTTTGACTCTTGACCTTTGCCCTTGCTTGCGCAGCGAGATTGGCGCGCCCGGCAGGATTCGAACCTGCGGCCTTTGGCTCCGGAGGCCAACGCTCTATCCAGCTGAGCTACGGGCGCCTCGCTCGCTCGCCTTGGCTCGCTCGCGCAAGGTCCAAACGTCAAATGCCGACAGGTCAAAGTACCTTGCTCGCCAAGCGAGCTGGCGCGCCCGGCAGGACTCGAACCTGCGACCTACGGATTCGAAGTCCGGCGCTCTATCCAACTGAGCTACGGGCGCGGCAAGCGATCATCATATCATTCCCCAGCTGAACTCTCCCTTCCTCAAGGAGACGATTTGACATGCGCCTGCGCTTCTTCGCCGCTGGCCTCGTGCTGGCGCTCGCACTTCCAGCAGCCGCCCAGCAACCTGCGGCCCAACAACCTGCTCCCGTCGATCAGGCACAGGACCCCGATCACCCCGTGTCCTTCGAAGAGCAGATCGTCGTGACCGCGTCGAGAACCGATCAGCAGCTCGTGAACGCGCCCGCCTCGGTCAGCGTGATCACGAACGAAACGATTCAGAACACTCCCGCGACCAACATGGGCGATCTGCTGCGCGCCGTGCCCGGCATCAACATCTCACAGCTCACGGCCCGCGACGTCAACATCACCACCCGCGGCGCCACGTCGACGCTGGCCACCTCGCAACTCGCGCTCGTCGACGGCAGGAGTGTCTACCTCGATTTCTTCGGTATGGTGATGTGGGATCTCGTTCCCACCAATCCGAACGAGATCAAACAGATCGAAGTCATCCGGGGCCCGGCCTCCGCTGTATGGGGCGCCAACGCCATGACCGGCGTCGTCAACGTCATCACGCTGTCGCCGCGCGAGCTGGCCGCCACTGGCGGCGGTGAGTCGCTGACCATCGGGGCCGGTTTCTTCGACCGCGACGCGACCGGCGCCGACAACGGTACCGGCGGGCTGTTCTATGTGAACGGAACGCACGCCCAGGCCGTGAACGAGAAGTGGGCCTACAAATTGTCCGCCGGTTACTTCTCCCAGGACCCGCTGCCACGGCCAACAGGGACCATCCCGAATTCGTTCAATACGCCCTACCCGCCCTACACGAACAAGGGCACCGCCCAACCCAAGTTCGACGCGCGCGTCGATTACGCGCTGGACAATTCAGCGACGCTCGTCTTCTCCGGCGGTGTGGCCGGCACGGAAGGCATGATCCACAGCGGCATCGGTCCCTTCGACGTTGACAGCGGATCAACGTTGACCTATTTCAGCGGTCGTTATCAGAAGGGGGGTCGTCGCATCGGCTTTTTCACGAATATCCTGAACGGCGACGCGACGAACCTGCTGTCTCGAGATCTGTCCGGTCAGTTCCTGCCGTTGGTGTTCGACACGAAAACGTTCGACATCGAGGCATCCGATCTCCGAACCCTGGGTTCACGTCATATCCTGAGCTACGGCGGCAACTACCGTCACAACAGCTTCGACATCTCCATCGCTCCCAACGGCGACAATCGCAACGAAGGGGGCGCCTACGCGCAGGACGAGATCTTTCTCAGCGATCGGTTCAGATGGGTGATCGGGGGGCGGGTCGACAAATTCTCGTCGATCGACAACGCGGTGTTCTCGCCGCGCACGACGTTCATGTACAAGCCGTCGCTGAATCAGACATTTCGCGTGTCGTTCAATCGTGCGTTCCGCGCCCCGTCCTTCATCAACAACAACCTCGATGTCGTTCTGCTGAACCAGGCCAATCTCAGCGCGATCTCACCCGCACTCTCGGCTTTTGTGTTTCCGTTCCGCGCCGCCGGCAACCCGGACCTCAAACAGGAGTCGATGACGGCATACGAGATCGGCTATACCGGCGTCTTGAACAGGCGCGCAACCGTGACGGCGGCGGTCTATTGGAACACCACGGACGATGGCATCTTCTTCACGCAGGTCGGACGCTACACGGCGACCAACCCGCCGGTGACGTGGCCTCCACAGATTCCGACGTTCGTGTTGAACCTGATTCCACCACCAGGGCTGCCGTCGCTCTTCACGTATCAGAACCTTGGGACGGTGCACGACAAGGGCATCGAGCTGGGTGTGGACGCGGTCGTCAATCGCTACGTTAGCGTGTTTACGAACTATTCCTACCAGGCCGATCCCGACGTCGAAGGCTTCGATCCGAGCGAGATCAATTTTCCAGCGAACAATAAATTCAACATCGGCTTCAACGGCAATTACTCGCGATATTTCGGAAACCTGAGCGTCAACTACACGGACTCAGCTTACTGGCAGGACGTGCTCGATCAGCGCTACGCCGGCACCACGGACGCGTTCACGCTCGTGAATCTGGGATTCGGAGTGAAGTGGTCGCAGGACCGCCTCGTCACGAGTCTCAAGATCAACAACCTGCTGAACAGCGAAGTGCAGCAACACATCTTCGGCGACATCATCAAGCGTCAGGTGGTGGGGGAGGTCAGATACGCCTTTTAGGCCAGGCCTACTCCACGGCGAATGCCAGAAGCACGTTTCCCGGGCGTCCGATCAGACTCACGTATCCTGAGTTGACGTAGACCATCCCGCCCGAGACGACGACCCCGGGACCATCGATGGCGCCGCCCTTGGCTTTCACGCCGTTGACCGTCTGGAACTCCTGGTTGGTGTTGAACGACCACACGGTCGTGCCGTCGTCGGCCGCGTGCGCGCGGATGCCGCCGTCCATTGAGACCGAGAACACGATACCGGGGATCGCGGTGACCGCTGCGCCCTGCGCCTGACTGCATCCGCGTTCGGTTCCGCACAGCCGTGCCTCGGCGTCCTTCGACCAGGCGACCGCGCCCGTGTCCACGTTCACTGCGCGAAGGCCCCCGGCCGCTCTGGCCGGACCGTTGATGCTGAAATACACCTGCCGTGCATCAGCGGCCGCGCCCCACTGGCCACCGAGGCCTGCGCCGTCGCTCGTCTTGTACTGCCACACGAGCGCGCCCTGCTTGTCCGGATCGATCGCGTAGGCCATGCCCGACTTCTGCTGGACGATGAGGATGTCGGAGCCGTTGGTGCGTTTCGCAAGTACCGGCGACATCGAGAAGTCGTGGTCGGGGCCAAGATCGTCCGGGCAGTTGGGATTCTCGTCGCCGCGCTTGCAGCCGCCCACCCACACGTCCTGCGTCGGCTGGAAGGTCCACAGGATCTTCCCGGTCGCCATATCGAATGCCACGACCGCGTCGCTCGTCTTCGAGTTCGGCGCGGCATAGGCGTTGCCAGTCGCCACGTAGATCGCGCGGCGGCGTGCATCGACCGTGGGCGCCGCCCAGATACCGGCGCCAGCGGGACCCCAGAGCTGAACGCCGTCTTTGTTCTTTCCGCGCGGCTTGGGCTCCTCCATCGTGTAGGTCTTCCAGATCAACGCGCCGGTGTTCGCATCGAGCGCGCTGACGCTGCCTCTGAACGTGCAGCACTCGTACTTCGAGGATCCGCCCTGGCCTTCTTCACCCACGCCGGCGACCGGTACGTAGACGCGGCCGTCGAACACGGTGAGCGATCCGGTCGACTTGGCGTACACGTGATCGTCCATTTTGCGATTCCAGATCTCTTGACCCGTTTCGCTATCGACGGCGTATGCGTTGGCACCGCCGTCCGCCACATAGACCGCAAAGCCACTGGTGCCGTTCGCGCGCTTGTACGGTCCAACCGACGGTGCCGTTCGAATGCCTGCCTTCGCGTGGAACATCCAGTACGTGCAGCCGCTCTTCGCATCCAGCGCGAAGAGGTCGCCGCTCTCGCTGCCGACGAACAATCGATTGCCGAGGATTGCGGGCTGTGAGCGTGCGGAGCTGACACCAGGGAATCCGAAGGCCCATTTCAATTTCAGACGCGGAATCATCGGCGCCGTGAGGCCGCCCTGATCAGCCGACTGGAAACGCGTGTTCGTTGCGCCGGAGCCGCCCCACCCATTCCAACCGTTGGTCAGATCCGCGGTCGTGATCGCAGGCGCCCTGGCCGTGCACTGGCCAGCGTTGGACGGCGGCGCCGCCGTCCCAACTGGCCGGCCCGCGAGGAATGCTGCAACGGCGCGGCGTTCGGCATCGGTCAATGCCGATCCCTGCCGGAACATCTGACCGCTTGTGAGCGCTACCATGATGCTCTCGGGAGCGATCTGCGCGAGGACCTCGCGGGTCGGCGCGCGGGAATCGGGCGCGGGGTTCACGTGGCAGGAAGCGCAGTTTGCCTGGAACACCGCGGCGCCATCGGGAGCCTGCGCGGCGACGGGTCGCGCGAGGGCGGCCAACAGGAACGCGATCACGAAGGCAGGCGCAGGTCTCATCAGTGCTCCAGTATCAAGACACCGGGTGTGGTTTTCCGCACGTGGTAACGGAAAAATCACACCCGGTGTCGTAACGCGTATTCGCGCAGTCATTATAAAGTCTGCGAGAATACACGCCCGGAGCGCCTCATCCTATGACCTCTTTCGGTGTACGCGGCGCGACGCTGATCGCCCTCTGTGTGCTATTCGCACCGCTGGCGCTCAGAGGCCAGGGCGCGAATCCCACACCCCAGTCCCTCCCATTGGCTGCCGATGCACCATTCACGGTTGCCGTCAGCACGTCGACAATCGAAGGCGGCCCCGTTTATGTCGCCGACAACGGACCGCAAGGCGCCGGATTCCGCGTCATCAACGGCGGCGTGAGAAACCTCGCCAATGGAAGCGCGCATGCCGCGACCAACGCCGAGACGCAATTCCTGATCGCCGGCACGCCCAACGTTCGAATCCTGTTCACCGTTGCCGAGGGTCTCTACCGCATCGTCGGCAAACGATCGGCGGGAATTTCACGGGTCGCGGATCTGCAAGGAAAGCGCGTCACGTTGCCGCGTGACACGTCAGCGCACTACGCGCTCGTGCGCACGCTGTCAATGGCAGGTCTGTCTGAGTCCGACGTGAAGATTGTCGATCTGCCTCGCGATCAGATGGCGGCTGGAGTGGTCGATGGCCGCGCGGATGCGATCTCGATGTGGGAACCGGAGGCACAGAAGGCGGTCGACGGACTCGGACGCGACGCGATCGTGTTCCAGGACAACAAGGCCTACCGCGAGCTATTCAGCCTCTACACGACGACCGACGTGCTCGGCGATTCGCAACGCCGCCCGCAGCTCGTGAGCTTCGTGCGGGCGTTGCTGAGCGCGGTCGACGAGATGAAGACAAGCCCCGCGCCGCACTTTCCCTTGATTGCGAAGACGACCGGGCATCCCGTCGATCAAGTCGCGCGCAGCTGGGAACACCATGCGTTTCCAGTTGCCGTGCCGGGCGATATGCTCGACGTGATGGTCGAGGAAGAGAAGTGGGTGGCACCAAAGCAGAATCGCACCCCTCGATCGCGCGAGGCGCTCGCCGCGTTCTTCGAACCAAGCATCCTGGAGGAAGTGCGACGCCGCTGACCGCACCGCGCGTCAGCGCGCAGCAGCGGCGATCTGGATATCAGTGTCTTCCCATCCGACGACGACGAAGGCAGGCGTGATCTCGGATACCTGCGGCACTCGAACGCGATACGTTCCCGGGGTGATCGCGGGGAATTCAAACGACCCGTCGCCCTTGACCGATGCCTCGAGTGCGCCGATCACGTGACCGGTGAGCTCGACTTTCGCGGATGACAGGCCTTCCGCGGGCACACCAGTGATCTTGCCGCGCAGCTTTGGCAGGCCTGCGGGAGGGGCGACCGTGATGACCAGACCTGAAATGTCTGAGGTGCCGACCGTGATGCCTTGTGACATGTCTTCTGTGCCGAGACGCACAGACGCGAGCCTGTACCCGCCGGGCATGCCAGCCAGTTCGACTTCGTGACGCGCCGGTTGCAACTGTGTCCGGAATGTGCCATCGGCGTTGATGTGCGCCGTCTCGTAACTCTTGTCAGTCAGGAACCCGAGCCAGCCGTAGGGCAGTGGGCCGTTCTGGACGACGACTCGTCCCGTGACCATCCGCAGCGTCGGCCGTGCGATATCGAGGCGGACATCGGTTTGTTCGACGCGGAACGCGCGTGACGGCATGCCAGGCGGCGCGGGGAAGAGGCTGAGCAAGTACGCCCCGGTCGGAAGATGGCCGAACGTGAAATTGCCATCGGCTCCAATCGGGCTTTCCAGCAACTCGCCGAGCGCAACGCCGGAGAGCACCGCTTTCTCCTGAACACCGCCGGCCGGAGGCGAATCGACGTGGCCGCTGACGCGGCCGCCGGGTGGCATCAGGACCGTGAAATCGATGCCCGCAACAGGTGCCTCGGCGCCGACGTTGACGACGGTGGCGCCGTCGGCGCTGTTCGTGGCCGGATAGAACGTCGGATACCCGAAGACGCTCGCGATAATCAGGTATCGCCCGGGCGCGAGATTGCCGAGACGGTAGCGCCCTTGCGCGTCAGTCAGCGTGGTACCCGCTGGCGCCGTCGTTGCGTAATAGTTTTGACCGTCAGACGGAAGGATGTTCGGAGGCGGAGCCGGGAGGGCCGAGATACGAATGGCCGCGGCCGGCGCGCCTTCGCGCGTCTGCAACTGTCCCATCACCACGCCGGGCCGAGCAGCTGTTGCCCCTTGTAGCAACAAGAAAAGCGCCAAAGCCGTACCGGTCATTCACGGGCCTCCGGTGCAAGCATAGCCCACCCGATGATTAACGATATTTAACCCAACGTTAAGCGATCGTGCATGGCGATCAAGTAAGCTGGCGTTCTCAGTTTCTGGAGCCCCCAGATGACATCAGCACGAACGCAATGCCCGGAATGCCATGGTGCCCGGGTGGCGGCGCTCAACGCGATCCTGTTCGCGCCGAACGCCGACTTCTTCCGGTGCGAGGAATGCGGTTACCTGTGGCACGTCCAGAAGGGTCAGGACGGGCCAGCCAGCCGCTCGTTGCTGGGAACAGGCCGTTTCGATCCGTCAGCGACCGTGCCGGTTGCAAAACCAAGTCGTGCGAGGGCACATCACCGCACATAGCGCGCGGTCAGGCGCGTTGCCAGTTTGTCGTGTCCTCGTGGTGATGCTCCATTAGCCGCACGCGAGAACCGCCGAGACTTTTTCGACACCGCCGCGCTCACGTCACGAAATTCTCTGACCAGCCGTCACCCGTCGATAGAACGACGGAGAGCTTCACTTACCAGACCAAACCGACAATCCCCGCAGCAACGCTCGTGATGACTGCGGTAACGCCCACGGCGATCGCGATCCGGACCCTTCTCGCTGTCTGCTCGTGCGCGATGGTGAGCGCCTGAATCTGCTGCGCGATGTCCTCGAGCAACCGAGCCGATTCCATCGACGCCTTTTCCAGTTGCCCGAGCCGCGCCTCGAGGCTCGAAGTCGCGTCTCTGTCAGATGCCCCCGCCGTTGCGAGTAACTGTTTGGCGGCAGCAACAAGGGCAGGGCCATGTGTCAGTATCGTCGCCCACGGAATGCGCGGCATCTTCAGCAAACCCCTTGCGCGCCTGTGTTGTGGCGCAGCATAGAACTGGTAAGAAGCACCGGTTCGAGCGAAACACTACCGATCACCGCGGTCTCCTTGCCCGCTTTTTACCTTCCGTTTTGCCTTCTGCGGGCGGTCCCTTTTCAGCGAACGTCCGACATCATCCGACTCCTTGAATTGCCCCGACGAGCGACGGCGGACGTATCGTTTGTCCTTTTTCGTATCGATGAGTTCCCGCTTCGATTTGGTCGTGCGGGTCCGTTTCGCAGCAGTCTTACGCTTGGCCATAGGTGCCTCCACTGGCCTGGCGCTGCAACCGATATGCCGCTGTTCGTCAGGGAAGCGTACACGGTCAGGATTGAATTCAACCGGTTGCCACAGGAGTCACCGTGCACGCGATCCGTTGGTTAAGTGGGGTGGATGACGGGTTTCGAACCGTCTCGAGGTACTTTGTTAACTGTTGATGGCCCAGCACTTGCGGTCACAGGGCACCCGCACCCTTGCGCCGCGTCGAGCGATTCGAAGCGCATCCCCTGGACGGCGTCCTCTGTGTGTGGCCGATCCCGGCTTCGACTTTCCCTTTGCGATCCGGATCACCGACCCGTCAAAGCAGCGCGACCACGCCGTAGTCCGAGGACGTCACGGTAGATGGGATTGAGCGCCGGGTCCTAGATGTCGGGTGTGACCACGCCTTCCTTGAGA